>NZ_JBEVTM010000009.1:0-88567 GCF_040884255.1 Olsenella sp. AGMB03486 | reverse complement strand
CATATGCTCATGGCCGATGCGAGTTTCCGCAGCTCGACGTAGGTCTGGTGGCCCTCATTATCTAGACTGTCAGATATCTGAAAATAGTTTGCACTGATAGTTCGGATTATGTCCATGACTGCCACGCTATGGTAGGATGACAAATATTCATTTATATCATTTTGGTAAAAAACGGCGAGCGGTCTTGCAAACCTGTATATGAAGGCAAGCTTAAACCGATTTCTATCTCATCCCTGAGGATGACGCCTCAGCTGAAGAGCTGCGAGCCCAGGGTTGTGGTATGGCGGGAGATCCAGGAGATGATGCGCCCCTCGCCCATTGCAAGATCGACATCCTTGCGGCGGATCGGCATGAGCATGGCACGGACGACACCCGACCAGGGTGCAGCCTCTGAGGCAATCTTCTGCGTCTTGTCGCTTGTGATGACCCGCTCGACGTGTGCCCGCTTCTCGTCCTCCGAGAGGTCGCAGGCAGGGCTGCACGTGCTGACGATCGTGGTGATGACATTCGTGACATAGCGGCGCTGGAGCATCCTGCGCGTCTGGGAGTCCTCGTCCATGCCCCAATGGGCAAAGAGGTTGTCCAGAAGATCCTGCTCGTGCTCGTCCGTCCAGCAATGGGAGAGGTCCCAGGCAAGCGAGGCGGAGAGGCAGAAGTCGCCGGCATTGTAGATGGCATCGCGCACATAGGCGACACCATGCGCATCCATAAGGAATGCTGCCATGAATGCCGTTCCCCCATCGGAGGCAAACTTGGCGCCCGACTTGCGCACCCGGTCCATGCGGAAGAGCTTGCCGCACGGGAACGGCAGAAGCCCGGCATCGAAGTACTTCCATGCCTCTGCATGGAAGGCATCGTCGTCTGCATAGACATAAGGAGAGGGGCCATCCACTGCCACCTGGCGCGCATTGTTCGCGACTGCCGCCATGGCCAGATCGAGCGATCCCTCTTCTGCCACCTCGTAGAGCTCTTCGAGCGTACGTGGCGCGAGCGTATCCGTTGCATCCATGAGGAAGGCGTAGGTACCTTCGGCACGCTCGAGACCCAGATTGAAGCAGTCAGAGGCGCTCTCGGAATCGATATGGAGGCATTCGAGCATCGCATCGCGCTCTTCTGCGGTAGCGAGCATGCGCTTCGCCTCGTCGGTGGACGCAGCATCGACGACGAGCACCTGAAGGCCCCTCTGGGTCTGGGCGGCCAGGCAGTTAAGGGCACGGTTCAGGGTGGCGGCAGCATCATGTGCCCGCACGATGACGGTCACCGAGGGGTGTCTGTGGCCATACCCTGCCATTTCGCTTTTTCCTGCCCTTTCTGCCGATGCCAGGTGGGGGCAGATATGCTGCCCCCCAGCAATTTGACACACTACCAGTTTCTCTTTCCCTACCCGTGACGGCCAAAGCGGCCCTACGCAATACGTACAGAACGTTCAACACACCTACATTTTTCGAAGCGGCTTAACCGTCCACAGGCAAAGAGGTACCAAATGCCGGAAATATGCAAGATTTTATGCAGGAAAGGATCGCATGGCCGCAAGTTGCGTGATGCATAGCGGCAAAGACAGAGGCCATCCGCCCGAAGGCAGATGGCCTCTGATGGAGTGCCTCTGGAAGAGCTGCTAGGCAACGACGTAGAGCCCGAGCACGATGTTGAGCTGCGCCGCATCGATCGTGCTTCCGGCATCGCCTGCATAGATCGGATAGGCTGCAGGGGCGGCGATGGCAGCATCGATGCCGGATGCCGCAAGCTCCTTGTAGTAATCATCGACCTTGCGGTTCGAGAGGTCGGATGTGGCAGCCTTGCGCATATCGGTCAGGGCAGAGTCCGCTCCGCTCTCAGCATAGGCGGTAAGTGCGGACCAGAAGCTCTCCTGGCAGACGAAGACATGGTCGAAGGCAATGCCTGATGCCGTCGATACCGGCACGACACAGGCAGCGCCGCCCGACTGTGCGATGAGGGCAGAGAGCGTGAGCGTGCCCGCCTCGGTCGTAACGGAGAGGTCGAGCGGAAGCTCTGCCACCGTGGCCTTTCCTGTCGTGTCATCGAGCGCAACGATACGGGCATCCACGAGCGTCGCTCCGTCTTCTCCTGTCGTCAGATAGAGCGAGGTCGTGAAGTCATCAGCAGACTTCGTGGCGCCTGCCACCGCAGCAGGCGTCTGCTGCTCGTCCACGGCATCCTCGAGCGTCGAGTCATTGTACGTGGAGTAGCTGTCGGCCTTGTTCCAGAACATCGAAAGGGATATGAAGAGGGCAGCAAAGACCACTACGACGACGACCGCCGAGACGACGGTACGCGTATGGCTGGGCTGTGGTACATCGGTACGTTCGAACCTCTCGCGCTGTCTGGCCATGAGAACCCCTTTCGCACATTGGGCGTGCCACGGCATCTGCTAGATAACGATACCAAGCATGGCCGCAAGAAGGCCAAGGGCAACGCCCGCCACGTAGATGAATGCAGCAATGGCTATATTCTGCCTCATATTGGCATTCGTGCGGAAGAGAACAAGCAAGCCGACGCCGCCAGCGGAGAGAAGCCCGGCAAGCATCGCAGGGGTCGACAGGGTCCCATCGAGGAAGAGCTCCGAGATTGTGACGGAGGCGCCGCAGTTCGGAATCATGCCGACAAGGGCAGAGAGGAAGATGGCACGCACCGGATGGTCCGCAAGGATCTGTGGCAGAGCATCGGAACCCACGCCTTCAATCATGAGGCCGAAGAGGAATGTAATGAGGAAGATGAAGGCCGTCACCTGCGCAGTATGGATGAGCGCTGAGCGGGTGATGTGCCAGAGCCTGCCATGGGGCCCGTCCTCGTGATGGTGGTGATGGTGCTCATGTACGGGAGCATCAGATGACTCTTCCTCCTTGCACTCGTCGCATTCGCAGTGCTCTCGCTCGCACAGCTCATGGATATGTGCATGGCCATCCCCTGCGCGGTGCAGGAGACGGAGCACGGCATCCACCGCAAAGCCCAGAACCATGCCGCAGACGATCTTGATCAGAAGGATTGCAAGCATGCGGGCCGGCGCCTCCTGGTGGGCCAGAAATACCGGCAGCATCTCATCGGAGGTGGCAAGGATGACAGCGACAAGCGTGCCTGCCGTGACGACGCGGCCCGCATAGAGTGTTGCGGCCATGGCAGAGAACCCGCACTGCGGAAGGGCACCCAGAAGGGCTCCGACGGCAGGGCCGGCCTTGCCCGCCTCGCGCACGACCTTCTCCGTCTTTCCGGCCGCTCCATGCTCGAGCGCTTCCATCGCAAGATAGGTAAGGAGAAGGAAGGGCACGAGCTCGAGCGTGTCCCAGAAAGAGTCTATGAGTACATCGAGAAAGAAATCCACGTGTTCTACCTCCAGAGAGCAAGCGTGCCTGGCTTGTAGGCGACGTCTGCGAATGTGAGTCCTTGCGCAGGTGCTGTGGGGCCCGCAGCACGTCTGTCGTGGGCGGAAAGCGCCTCTGCCACCCAGGAAGCAGGTCTGTGGCCCCGTCCAACCTCGACGAGCGTGCCGACGATGATGCGCACCATGTTGTGGAGGAACGCATTTCCCGTGACCTCGACGATCACAAGCTCCTCTCCTGCCTCCATAACGCGCCGGCAATGGATGGACGTGAGGCACCTTGAGGTCGAAAGGCCCTGCTCATGCAGAAGCTCGGCCGAGTCTGCCTTGCAGAAGCTCATGAACTCATGTTCGCCGACGAGAGCCTGCGCCGCTTCATCCATTGCCTCGGCGTCGATCTCGGACCTCACCCACCAGGCATGGTCCCAAGCAAGGACCGGGCGTGCATTCCCGTCTGCGATGCGGTAGCGGTAGGTGCGCGACCGGGCATCGAAGCGCGCCGAGAAGCCCGCGGGAGCGCGGTAGAGCCCTCTTATGGATATGTCATCAGGCGTCAGCGCAGAGAGGCCACGGGCAAGCCTCCGGCCCTCGAGAGAGCACTCCTCAGGCGTCACAGGAAGGCTCACATGCTGCGCGAGGGCATGCACCCCAGCATCGGTCCTGCCAGCGCAGGAGAGCTCCACAGGACGCCTCAGATAGGTCGAGAGGGCATGCTCCATCTCGCCTTCGACGCTCCGCTTGCCGGGCTGTGCTGCATAGCCGACAAAGCCCGCTCCGCGGTAGCCGATCTTCACGACAAGCGTCGCTCCCTCTGCCTTGTCCTTTTCCTGGCTCACGAACATGCAATCCTTCCGAGCGTCAAATCCCTTGTTCGTATCAGAGACACCCTATCTGAGCTGGTGCTCATATATTCACAGGTCCCTGTGCATTGCCGCTCCATACTAGCATATGCCTGTATCTATGCAACATATTCCCAGTCTCGCAGTAGCATTTCCCCGCATGGACACAACTCCTCTATAACAGAAGAGAGGCCCTGGTTTCCCAGGACCTCTCTCACATGTGCTCCTATGCAGCAGATGCTACTCTGCAGGGGTCTCCTCGGCGGCAGCCTCAGCAGGTGCCTCTTCGACCTCTGCCGGCTTCTCAGCCTCGGCAGCAGCGACTGGCTTGACGGAGTCTGCCTTCTTGGCCTTCGGCTGGACCGGCTCGGTGACAAGCTCGATGATGACGATCTCGGCGTTGTCGCCCTTGCGGCGGCCAAGCTTCATGATGCGGGTGTAGCCGCCGTTGCGGCCTTCCCACATGCCCTGTGCGGCCTTCTCGAAGACCTCGCGGACGAGCTCCTTGTCGCCGAGCTTCGCGATAGCGAGGCGGCGGGAGTGCAGATCGCCCTTCTTGGCCCAGGTGATGACACGGTCAACGTCCGTGCGGATGGCCTTGGCACGCGGCTGCGTGGTCTTGATGCGGTCATTGGCAAGCAGAGCGCTGGTGAGGCTCTTCTTCATGGCCTTGGTATGGCTCGCATCAGTTCCGAGCTTCATGCCATGCTTCTTGTTGTGTCTCATGGTCTTATTGCTCCTATTGAAGACGCGGCGTCTTTAAGGCTTGAGTCCGAGCCCCATGGACTCGAGCTTGTCCTTGACTTCCTCGATGGACTTGACGCCGAAGTTGCGGATGTTCAGAAGATCGTTCTCGGAGAACTCGACGAGCTGGCGGACCGAGTGGATGCCAGCACGCTTCAGGCAATTGTAGGAACGGACGGAGAGGTCCATGTCCTCAATCTTCTTGTCGAGCTCCGTATTGTCGTCTTCAGTGTTGACTGCGAAGATGGAGGTGTCCTCCTGCGGCTCTGCCTCCTCAGCCAGACCCATGAAGGCGCTCATGTGCTGGTTGATGATGTTCGCGGCCTCGACGACAGCATCGCGCGGCGTGACGGAGCCATCGGTCTCAACCTCGAGGATGAGACGGTCATAGTCCGTACGCTGGCCGACACGGCACGGCTCGACGACCTTGGCGCAGCGGCGCACCGGCGAATAGAGCGAGTCGACGTGGATGATTCCGATAGGATCATCGTCACGCTCGTTGTCCTCGCCGGAGACATAGCCACGGCCGCACCCAATGCGCATCTGCATGGTGAGGTGTGCGCCCTCGCCGAGCGTGCAGATGACATGGTCGGGATTGACGAGCTCGAACTCAGCGGGAACCTTGAAGTCGCCGCCCGTGACGGTCATGGGGCCGTCGACGGAGATGGTTGCCGTGCCCTTGTCGCCCGTGTCCATGGAGCGGAACACAAGGCCCTTCACATTCAGAACGATATCGGTGACGTCCTCATAGACGCCCTCGACAGTCGTGAACTCGTGCTGCACCCCATCGATCTGGATGGCCTCGACGGCTGCGCCCTCGAGGGAGGAGAGCAGCACGCGGCGCAGGGAGTTGCCGAGCGTATCGCCGTAGCCACGCTCGAGCGGCTCGGCGGTCACGCGTGCGACCCTGTCGTTGACCTCTTCTACCGACACATTCGGCCGGATGAATTCGGACATGTAAACCTCCAACCGTTCCTGTTACTTGGAGTAGAGCTCGACGATCAGCTGTGCGTCGATGTCAAGATCGATCTGATCGCGCGTCGGGAGCTGGAGCACGGTGCCCTGAAGCTTCTCGATGTCGACCTCAAGCCAGGAGGGAACGGCCATGTGCTCGGAGGAGATGAGGGACTCCTTGATCGGGAGGAGCTCCTTTGCCTTCGGAGCGACAGCGACGACGTCGCCGGCCTTGACGCGGTAGGACGGGATGTCGACACGCTTGCCGTTCACGGTGATGTGGCCGTGACGGACGGTCTGACGGGCCTCCTTGCGCGTACGGGCGAAGCCGAGACGGAACACGACATTGTCGAGACGGGTCTCAAGCAGGATCATGAGGTTATCGCCCGTAACGCCCTCGAGCTTCTTGGCCTTGTCGTAGTATCCACGGAACTGCTTCTCGAGCACGCCGTAGATAAACTTGGCCTTCTGCTTCTCGCGGAGCTGCTGGCCGTACTCGGATTCCTGACGACGGCGCTGCTTCGGCTGACGATTAGACTTCTTGTTGATGCCCATCACAGCGGGCTCGATGCCGAGCTGGCGGCATCTCTTAAGGACAGGGGTCCTATCAACTGCCATAGCTACTGTCCTTCCTTAGTTGCGACGACGCTTGCGCGGACGGCAACCGTTGTGCGCAATGGGGGTCTTGTCCTGAATGCCCGAAACCTCCAGGCCTGCTGCCTGAAGCGAGCGGATTGCCGTCTCGCGACCAGAGCCGGGGCCCTTCACGAAGACGGTCACCTTGTGCAGACCGTGCTCCATAGCGGCCTTTGCTGCAGCCTCTGCAGCAATCTGAGCAGCGAACGGAGTGGACTTGCGGGAGCCCTTGAAGCCCACCGTGCCACCGGACTGCCAGGAGATCACGTTGCCCTGGGAGTCGGAGATGGAGACGATGGTGTTGTTGAAGGTGCTCTTGATGTGGGCCTGGCCCACGGAAATGTTCTTGCGCTCAGAGCGCTTGACGCGGACGTTGCGCACGTTCTTCTTCTGCGGCATGTCTTACTCCCTAGGCCCTCTTCTTGCCACCGATTTGACGACGCGGACCCTTGCGGGTGCGGGCGTTCGTGTGGGTACGCTGTCCATGAACAGGAAGACCCTTGCGGTGACGGAGGCCACGGTAGCAGCCAATCTCCATCAGGCGGGCGATGTTCTGCCTGCGCTCACGACGCAGGTCACCCTCGACCGTGTAGTTAGCATCGATGTAATCGCGAATCTTTGCGACTTCCTCTTCAGTGAGGTCGCGGACACGCGTGCTGGGGTCAATGCCAACCTCAGCGCAGATCTTGGTAGCGGACGTACGGCCAATGCCATAAAGATAGGTAAGTCCGATCTCGACACGCTTCTCGCGCGGGAGGTCTACACCGTTAATACGGGCCAATTTGGTGCTCCTCTCTTAGCCCTGGCGCTGCTTGTGGCGCGGGTTCTCGCAGATGACGTAAACCTTGCCATGGCGACGGATGATCTTGCACTTGTCGCACATCTTCTTTACCGAAGGACGTACCTTCATTGCAATTCCTTTCGGTTGTTCCCTTACTATGTAATCGCCCAGCCGCAGGCGTGAATTACCGGCTTACTTGTAGCGATAGGTGATCCTGCCACGTGTCAGATCGTACGGAGAAATCTCCACGACAACCTTGTCGCCTGGAAGGATGCGGATGTAGTTCATCCTGATCTTTCCGGAAATGGTGCACAGGATGTTCTTGCCATTCTCCAGCTCTACGTTGAACATGGCATTCGGGAGTGGTTCGATGACCTTGCCCTCGAGCTCGATTGCATCTTGCTTACTCAACCTGTCTACCTTCTCCTCGCACGATGTTTCCACAGTGACAGCGGCATATTATCATAGCAAAAATATCTGCTCCGCATAGAGCACAATGCAATGTCCATAAGCAGGACAAATTTTCGGAGAAAGGCCCGGGCGCATCTGCGCTCGGGCCTCTTGTTCCCGCTCTCATCGGAGCCGCTATTCGGCGTCTTCCTTCTTCTCCTCTTCGGGAGCTTCATCGGATTCGTCGATCTCGTCGACCTTGAGCTCGACGTAGTCGGCTCCGCCGAACATGGCGCACCAGGGTCCGGTCTCATCCTCGGAGAGGATGACAGGACCATCCTCCGTGATTGCGACGACGTTCTCGTAGTGCGCTGCCGGCTTGCCATCACGGGTGACGACCGTCCAGCCGTTGCTGAGCGTCTTAACGCGCGGAGAGCCGAGCGTGATCATCGGCTCGATCGCGATGAACATGCCGACCTGCAGAAGCACTCCCCTGCCCGGCTTGCCCCAGTTCGGGACATTCGGATCTTCGTGCATATCGTGGCCGATGCCGTGGCCGACGTAGTCGCGGACGACGCCGTAGCCATTGGACTCGGCAAGCGTCTGCACCGCATGGCCAAGATCTCCCAGATGGTTGCCTGGAACAGCTTCCTTGATTGCAGCCTTCAGGCAGTCACGCGTGCACTCGCAGAGGCCGCGGACCTCGTCAGAGATCTCGCCGACGTAGAACGTCCAAGCATTGTCTCCCGCCCAGCCATCCACATTGGCACCAGTGTCGATGGAGATGATATCGCCCTCGCGGAGCTTCGTCGTGGGAGACGGGATGCCGTGCACGACCTGCTCGTTCACTGACGTGCAGAGCGTAGCCGGGAATCCGCCATAGCCCTTGAAGCCAGGAGTTCCGCCGTGGGCACGGATATAGGACTCGGCAGCGCGGTCAAGCTCGAGCGTCGTGACGCCCGGCTTCACCATGAGCCCGACATGGCGCAGGACCTCCTTGGAGAGCTTTCCTGCCCCTGCCTTGTAGGCTGCTATATCTTCTGCCGTCTTGATTTTCAGCATAGTCCGAGCTGTTCCTTCATATCCTTGTAGACATCGTCGACTGCCTGCTCGCCGTTCACGGTCTTCAGAAGCTCATGGCCCTTGTAGTACTCGATGAGCGGTGCCGTCTGGGTCTGGTAGACATCGAGCCTACGCTGGATTGTCTCAGGCTTGTCGTCGTCGCGCTGGTACATCTCGCCGCCGCAACGCGGGCACACATCGACGCCAGCCGGTGCCGTATAGCCGCAGTTTTTGCAGGTACGGCGGGACGAAAGACGCTTGACGATGACATCAGGGTCAACATCGACGAGGACAGCTGCATCGAGTGCAAGACCCATGTCCTTGAGCTCGGAATCGAGGACGACAGCCTGGGCTGTATTCCTCGGGAAGCCGTCGAGGATGAAGCCCTTCTGGGCATCGTCGTCGGCGAGACGCTCCTTCACGAGATTGACGACAAGCTCGTCGGGAACGAGCTGGCCCTTGTCCATGTAGGACTTGGCCTGCTTGCCGAGCTCTGTGCCGTTCTTGATGGCAGCACGGAGCAGGTCGCCCGTAGAGATGTGCGCCACTCCGTATTCAGCAACAAGACGCTGGGCCTGCGTGCCCTTGCCGGCACCGGGACCACCGAGCAGAACGATCTTCATGCGAACTCCCTTGCTCCGTAGGTTATTGAGGTCTACTTGAAGAAGCCTTCGTAGTTGTGCATCTTGAGCTGGCTCTCAAGGGAAGACAGGGTATCCATTGCCACGCCGACCATGATGAGGATGGACGTGCCGCCGAATGCCTGGATGAGAGTGTTGCTCGTGAAGGCAAAGATGATGGAAGGCACGACTGCGATGATTGCCATGAAGATGGCACCAGGCAGCGTGATGTGGTCGATCACGTTCTTGATGTAGTCGGCCGTAGCCTGTCCCGGACGGACGCCCGGAATGAAGCCGCCCTGCTTGCGCAGCTGGTCTGCAGTCTCTTCAGGATTGAAGACCATGGCCGTATAGAAGTATGCAAAGAACACGATGAGGACCACAGAGAGGATCCAATTCAGCCAGCCCGATGAGACCGCATTCGCGAACACGGACATCCAGTTGACCGTCGGGAAGAACACGGCAATCTGAGCCGGGAGGTAAAGGATTGCGGAAGCGAAGATGATGGGCACGACGCCCGCCGTATTCACCTTGATAGGCAGATACGTGGACTGGCCACCCATGACGCGGCGGCCGACGACGCGCTTGGCATACTGGACCGTGATGCGCCTCTGTCCGCGCTCGATGTAGACGATGAACGGGATGACAGCGAGAATCACGATGATCGTGATGACCGTATTGAGGACGCCCGTCGTCGAGTTCTGCACGGAGCTGATGAGCGCCGAGGGGAACCCAGCCATGATGTTGGCGAAGATGATCAGCGACATGCCGTTGCCGATGCCACGCTGTGTGATGACTTCGCCGAGCCACATGATGATGAGGGCGCCTGCAACCATCGTGAAGATGACGATGACATCCATGAGCCACACCGGCGCGCCGGCGTTGGCGAACGTTATGCCATACAGGCTGGACTGGAACAGGAACAGATAGCCGATTGCGCTGATGAGCGCGAGAACGACCGTGAGATAGCGCGTGTACTGCGTGATCCTACGCTGGCCTGCCTCGCCTTCCTTGGCCATCTCGCCGAGGGAAGGAACGACAGCCTGCATCATCTGCATGATGATCTGAGCAGTGATGTACGGCATGATGCCCAGGCTGAAGACGGAAACACGGGAAAGGGCACCGCCCGAGAAGAGGTTGAGAACAGCCAGCGCACCGGAGCCCGATGCCGCCGTTTCATAAGCGGAGAGCATCCCCTGGAAGGGGATGCCCGGTACGGGGATGTAGGCCCCGATGCGATAAAGCACGAGAATGCCAATCGTGATAAGGATCTTGTTACGCAGCTCCGCTACGCGGAACGCGTTCGCAATTCCCTTTAGCACGCTGCCTCGACCTTTCCGCCAGCTGCCTCGATCTTGGCCTGTGCAGACTTGGAGACCTTGTCTACCTTGACCGTGAGCTTCTTGGTGAGCTCGCCGTCGCCCAGGACCTTGACAGGAATGTAGTTGCGCTTGATGACGCCCTTGGCATACAGGGAGTCAGAGTCGACGGTGTCGCCGTCGTTGAACAGTGCGTCGAGGCGTGCAACGTTGACCGGTGCATACTCGACACGGTTGTGGTTGATGAAGCCGCCGAGCTTCGGGAGACGCATGGCGAGCGGCGTCTGACCGCCCTCGAAGCCAGCGCCCTTGCCGCGGCCTGCGCGGGAGAGCTGGCCCTTGGTGCCGCGTCCCGCCGTCGTGCCGTGGCCGGAAGAATTGCCGCGGCCGATGCGCTTGCGAGACTTCTTGGAGCCCTCTGCGGGACGGAGATCGTGAAGCTGCATGTGATGACTCCTAGTTCTCTTCTACCTCAACAAGGTGCTTGACCTTGAAGATCATTCCACGAACGCTCGGGTTGTCAGGCAGCACAGACGTGTCGCCGATCTTGCGAAGGCCCATGGCATGGCACGTGGCCGTCATGTCCTTGCGCTTTGAGGCGTAGGAGCTGTGCACGAGCTTGACGGTAAGAGTCTTCTCCTCTGCCATCGTTAGTTCTCCTTCCCGGCAAACATCTCAGCGACCGTGATGCCGCGGCGCTCTGCGGTGTCGGCAGGCATCTCGAGCGACTTGAGGCCCTCGACGGCAGCCTTGACCATATTCAGGGCGTTGGAGGTGCCGAGAGACTTGGACAGGACGTTGGTGATGCCTGCAAGCTCGAAGAGCGGACGGACGGGGCCGCCGGCGATGACGCCGGTACCCTCGATAGCAGGCTTGATCAGGACATGGCCCGCGCCATAGTAGCCCTCGACATCGTGAGGGATGGTGCCCGTCTCAGTGACGGGGACGTGGAACATGTTCTTCTTGGCATCCACGACAGCCTTGGAGATGGCCTGGGGAACCTCGGCGGACTTGCCGATGCCGAGGCCGACATTGCCCTTGCCGTCGCCCACTGCTACGAGAGCGAGCAGGGACATGCGGCGGCCACCCTTGACGGTCTTGGACACGCGGTGAATAAAGATGACGCGCTCCTGAAGATCGGATTCCTCCTGGCGCTTGCGATCACGTGGCATCTGATTCCTCCTAGAACTTCAGTCCGGCGTTGCGGGCAGCATCGGCGAGAGCCTGGACGCGCCCATGATAGATACGGCCGCCGCGGTCGAACCTGACTGCGGTGACGCCCTTCTCGAGGGCGCGCTGGCCAATGAGGTTGCCCACGAACTCGGCAGCTTCCTTGTTGGAGCCGATCTTGCCGGTAGCGCGGAACTCAGGGCTCAGCGTAGAAGCGCTGCAGATGGTCTTTCCGTCGACGTCGTCGATCACCTGTGCATAGATGTTTGCATTGGTGCGGTGGACGGAAAGACGGGGACGGTCGGCGGTGCCAGTGATCTTGGAGCGGACACGACGTTCGCGGCGCTTGAGACCAGCCTTCTTCTTCTGGAACTTGTTCATTGTTGCTCCTTAGTCGTGCCATTACCTGACGGGGTAATGGTCTTGTTAGCTCACTACTTGGCTGCCTTGCCGAGCTTCCTGCGGATGTGCTCGCCTTCGTAGTGGATACCCTTGCCCTTGTACGGCTCGGGCGGACGCTTGGCGCGGACCTCTGCGGCGACCTGGCCGACCTGCTCCTTGGAGATGCCCTTCACCGTGATGTGGGTGTTGTCGGGAACCTCGAAGGAGATGTTCTCCGGGCACGCGTAGATGACCGGGTGCGAATAGCCGAGGGAAAGGTCGAGATCCTTGCCCTTGAGCTGTGCACGATAGCCGACGCCGGTGAGCTCGAGCTTCTTCTCGAAGCCCTCGGACACGCCGACGACCATGTTGTGGATGAGCGTGCGGGTAAGGCCCTGCTGCGCATTGGACTCGGTGGTCTCGTCGTTGCGGGCGACGAGGATCTCCTCGCCCTCCTGAGAGATGGTGACGAGATCGGAGAACGTACGGTCAAGCTCGCCCTTGGGGCCCTTGACCTTGACTTCGTTGCCATTGATGGTCACGGTGACACCTGCTGGAACCGTGACAGGCTTCTTGCCGATACGGGACATTGTGTCTCCCTTCTTCTTCCTGTCGCGGACTTACCAGACGAAGCAGATGACTTCGCCGCCGATGCCGAGCTTCCTGGCATCGCGGTCGCACATCATGCCCTTGGAGGTGGAGATGACGGCAGTGCCGAGGCCACCCAGGACACGCGGAAGATCCTTGGCGGAAGAGTAGATGCGCAGGCCCGGCTTGGAAACGCTCTTGATGCCCTTGATGACGCGGGCATTGCGCTTGCCGTACTTCAGCGTGATATGGAGGGTCTTCTGAGGCTTGGTGTCCTCAACGGAATAGCCCTCGATGTAGCCCTCTTCGGCGATGACGCGAGCAATCTCGACAAGCACCTTCGTCGACGGCATCGAAACCGTCGGCTTGCCTGCCGAGTTGGCGTTGCGGATACGCGTCAGCATGTCCGAAATGGGATCGGTAATCTTCATTGATCCTTCTCCTTAGTTCGTGATGAAACTGCACGGCCGGTTCACCCGAGCCCGTGGCCCGAGCGCCTCGTCGTGGTCTTCCCTCGCCTACCAGCTAGCCTTGGTGACGCCAGGAAGTTCGCCCTTGCTTGCGAGCTCGCGAAGGCACACACGGCACAGACCGAACTTGCGGTACACGGAGTGGGGACGCCCACAACGCTGGCAGCGGTTCTGAGTGCGCGTAGAGTACTTCGGCTCACGCGAAGCCTTGACGATCATCGATGTCTTAGCCACAGATCCTCCTAACTTGAGCAGCCCCGGCTCTTATCCGGGGCGCGTCTCTGAACTCAAGGGCACATCTCAGTGCCCAACGAAAATGCTACTCGGCCTTGAACGGGAAGTGGTAGGCGTCGAGAAGAGCCTTGCCCTCCTCGTCGGTTGCAGCGGTCGTGACGATGGTGATGTCCATGCCGCGGGTGTGGTCGATCTTGTCGAACTCGATCTCCGGGAAGATGAGCTGCTCGGTGACGCCCATGGAGAAGTTGCCACGGCCGTCGAAGCTCTTCGGGGAGATGCCGCGGAAGTCGCGGATGCGGGGGATTGCCGTTGCGATCAGGCGATCGAGGAACTCCCACATACGGTCGCCGCGCAGGGTCACCTTGGCACCGATTGCCTGGCCCTGGCGAAGGTGGAACGTAGCGATGGACTTGCGGGCGTGCGTAATCATCGGCTGCTGGCCGGTGATGGCGCGGAGGTCAGCGACAGCGCCGTCGATTGCCTTGGCGTCCGTTGCAGCCTCGCCGACGCCCATGTTGACGACGATCTTCTCGAACTTCGGGATCATCATCGGGTTGGGGTAGTTAAACTGCTTCTGGAGAGCGTCACGCACCTCTGCGTAGTACTTCTCCTTGAGGCGCGGCACATACTTGTCTGCCATGAAGGTACTCCTTCGATCTTGGGGTTTTGAGCGTGGGGTTTCCGTCCTCACGCCTCCTGGTCCACCCAGGAGCCAGCTGCATCTCATGTCCGAGACAGAAATCTCCCCGACATAGAGACACAAATTGATATCTTACGAGTTCTTCACGAGGTTTGCCAGAAGAATCGCAGCTTATGGAGCGAATTCATAATTGGAGGCAGAAATCTACCTCTTCACCTCATGCACAAGCTTCTCCCCTGCAAGATAGTGCGCAAGATTCTCCTTCGCACGCAGGAACACGAGCTTCCTCGTCTTCGGCAGATGCCAGAACCCTGCGACATGCGGCGTGATGAGGAGGTTCGGCACATCCCAGAGCGGACTCTCTTCAGGCAGAGGCTCAGGATCCGAGACATCGATGGCTGCACCTGCCAGCGCCCCGATCTCAAGCGCTTCTTTGAGCGCTACATAGTCGATGAGGTCTCCCCTGCCGGCGTTCACGAGATAGGCGCCCCTCGGGAGTGCCGCCAGGAACTCCTCATCGGCGAGCCTCTTCGTCTCAGGCGTACTTGGCAGAAAGGATGCCACGACCTGGGAGGAAGGCAATGCCTCCATGAGTGCATCTCTGCCCGCAATGGTATGGGCAAACGCTGCCCGGTATGAATCCGAAAGCTCGGCTGGCACGTGGCTCCTGTAGGCGGTGCAGGTAGCCCCCATGGCAGTGCAGAGCCGAGCGAAGTGCTCGCCAATATCTCCTGCGCCCATAACAAGGACAGAGGCACCAACAAGCGTCGACACATTCCCCTCTTCGCCCCACACATGCGCCCTCTGGTCATCCTCATACCGATAGAGCTTCTTCATGAGCGAGAGCAGAAGCGCAAAGGAGTGCTCAGCCACAGCAGGCCCATAGCAGCCTACCGAGTTCGAGACGCGCACATCCTCCCCTAGCACGCCTGGCTTCACGTAGGCATCGGCACCGGCACTCCCGAGCTGGATCCACTTGAGACATGCTCCGCCCAAAAGACGCGCTGCAGGCACATTGCCGATGATGATATCCGCAGTGGCAATCTCCTCATCCGTGAGCTCGAATTCAGGCGTCATTGCAATGCGCTCAGGGTCTTTGACCAGCGCCTTGAACATGAAGGTGGCCTGAGGTGCTGTCTCTTTGAGCTCTTGTGCTTCCTCTTCGCTTACTGGCAGCACGACCAGGATACGCATATCGGACATAGGTGGCCCTTTCTCTCGATGAATCCACTCTAGCGCCGCCTGAGCCCTCTGCCTATAAGAAAAGCGCCCCGAACCGTATGGCTCGGAGCGCTTGGGCGTACTCTGGAAGCAGGCTTAGAACTGTGCGCCGCACTTCTTGCAGACGCGAACCTTCTTGCCCTCGTCGTTCTTGGCATGGCCAACGCGGGTCGGCTTGCCGCAGGACGGGCAGATAAGCATGACGTTGGAAACGTCGATCTTTGCCTCGCGGGTCACGAAGCCGCCGTTCTGGCCCTGAGCGTCAGGACGCTGAGCCTTCTTGACGAGAGCGACGCCCTCGACGACGACCTTGCGGTCAGAGGGGAACGCGCGCAGGACTTCGCCCTGCTTGCCGCGGTCCTTGCCAGAGATGATCTGGACCTGATCGCCCTTCTTCACATTCATCTTTGCCATGACTAATCGTCTCCTTACAGCGTCTCAGGTGCGAGCGAGACGATCTTCATGTACTTGCGATCGCGGAGCTCACGCGCAACCGGCCCGAAGATACGGGTGCCCACGGGGGTGCCGTCCTTCTGGACCAGGACGCAGGCGTTCTGATCGAATTTGATGTAGCTGCCGTCCTTGCGACGCGTCTCCTTGACGGTGCGGACAACAACGCAGGTGACGATGTCACCCTTCTTCACGTTGCCACCGGGCGTGGCCTCCTGCACGGCGGCCTTGATGATGTCGCCGATGCCTGCGTAACGACGCTTGGAGCCGCCCATGACCTTGATGCACTTGACTCGACGTGCGCCGGAGTTGTCGGCGACGTTGAGCATGGTCTCCATCTGAATCATGAATGTTCCTCCGAACATAGACCCCGCCAGAGGTGCGTCCACACGTGCAGCGCACGTGACGGGGATGTCTTATACCAGAAAACTTACTTGGCGCGCTCCACGATCTCCACGACACGCCAGCGCTTGGTCTTGCTCAGGGGGCGGGTCTCCATGACGCGGACGGTGTCGCCGAGGCCGCACTCGTTCTTCTCGTCGTGGCAGTGAAGCTTCTTCTTGATGGTCATCATCTTGCCGTACTTCGGATGACGCTTCCTGTACGTCATCTCGACAGCAACCGTCTTGTCGCCAGAGATAGCGCAGACGACGCCGGTACGGACCTTGCGAGAGTTCCTCTCTTCGGTATCAGCCATTTGTATCTCCTACGATCTAGTTCTCGGCTGCAGTCTTTGCGACTGCGAGCTCGCGTGCACGCATCTCGGTAAGGATGCGGGCAATGTCACGCTTGACGGTCGTCACGCGTGCCGTGTTGTCCAGCTGGCTCGTTGCCATCTGGAAACGGAGGTTGAAGAGCTCGGCACGAGCGTCTTCGAGCTTCTTCTGGAGCTCTTCGTCGGAAAGTGCGCGGACTTCACTCGGCTTCATGTTCTACTCCTCCCCGCGCTTGACGATCTTGGTCTTGATAGGAAGCTTGTGCTGCGCAAGACGCAGAGCCTCCTTGGCGGTTGCCTCGTCGACGTCGCCGATCTCGAACATGATGCGGCCAGGCTTGACGACAGCGACCCACTCTTCCGGGTTGCCCTTGCCGGAACCCATTCGGGCCTCGGCCGGGTGCTTGGTGATCGGCTTGTCCGGGAAGATGGTGATCCAGATGCGGCCGCCACGCTTCATATAACGCGTGATGGCGACACGGGCAGCCTCGATCTGGCGGTTGGTGATCCAGTGACGCTCGAGGGACACGAGACCCCACTCGCCGTTGTAGATCTTGGTGTTGCCCTTGGCCTGGCCCTTCATGGAGCCACGCTGAACCTTGCGGTGAAGAACACGCTTAGGAGCCAGCATTAGTTGCCCCTCCTCTCGTTATTGCGGCGGCGCGGACGCGACGGGCCCTCGAGTGCCGGGTTGGGCACAGGCTGTCCCGGAAGCTTCTCGCCGAGGTAGATCCAGACCTTGATGCCGCAGGCACCCATGGAGGTGCGGGCAGTGGCCTCTCCGAAGTCGATCTTGGCGCGAAGCGTGTGCAGAGGCACGCGGCCCTCGCGGTACCACTCACGGCGGCCCATCTCTGCGCCGTTCAGACGGCCAGAGCACTGGATACGGATGCCCTTTGCGCCGGCCTTGCGGGCAGACTGGACTGCCTTGCGCATGGCACGACGGAAGGCGACACGGCCCTCGAGCTGCTCAGCGATGGACTGGGCAACGAGCGTGGCGTCGAGCTCCGGACGCTTGATCTCGACGACGTCGACAGAGATCTGGCCCTTGGAGACGCCAGCGACCTTCTCGAGCTCGGTACGGAGGGCGTCGATCTCAGAGCCCTTCTTGCCGATCACGATGCCCGGACGGGCGGTGTAGATGATGACCTTGACCTTGTCGCCAGCACGCTCGATCTCGACGCGGGACAGGGCTGCGCGCTCAAGCTTCTTCTCGAGGAACTTGCGGATCTTGAGGTCGTTGCCAAGCTTGGTGGAGTAATCCTTGCCAGCGTACCAACGGGAACGCCAGTTCTCGGTGATGCCGAGGCGGAAACCAGTAGGCTGTACTTTCTGGCCCATCCCTTACGCCTCCTTTCGAGGAGCGACAACAATGGTGATGTGGCTCGTGCGCTTGTTGATGCGGGACGCAGAGCCCTTTGCACGCGGACGGATGCGCTTCAGCGTCGGGCCTTCATCGACGTAGGCCTCGGCGATGTAGAGGTTGTTCGCGCGGAGGTTGTTGTTGTTCTCGGCGTTCGCGACGGCAGAGCGCAGGACCTTCTCGACGGGCACTGCAGCTGCGACCTCGGCGAACTGGAGAAGCTCCAGAGCCTGGGACACGGACTTGTTGCGAATCTGGTCGACGACCAGACGAACCTTGCGAGGAGCCATGCGCACGTACTTTGCAGTAGCGGAGACGCCGTTCTCGACTTCAATACGCTTCATTTAGTCGTGACCTCCTTATGCTTCCTTGTGGCCACGGAAGGTGCGGGTCGGAGAGAACTCTCCGAGCTTGTGGCCGACCATTGACTCGGTGACGAATACGGGGACGTGCTGACGACCGTTGTGGACAGCGATCGTGTGTCCGACCATCTCAGGATAGATGGTGCTGGAACGACTCCAGGTCTTGATGACCTCCTTGTCGCCAGACTCGTTCATCTTGGTGACACGCTCGAGGAGGCGAGTCTCCACGTACGGGCCCTTCTTGAGACTTCTGCTCATTGTTTCAACTCCTGTTCGCGGTCTAGTTGGTCTTGCGACGACGGATGATCATGTGGTTCGAAGCCTTCTTCGGGTCACGCGTCTTGTAGCCCTTCGTCGGCTTGCCCCACGGCGTCACAGACGGACGGCCGGAGGTGTGGTTCTTGCCCTCGCCGCCGCCGTGCGGGTGGTCGACAGGGTTCATGACCGTACCACGGACGGTCGGACGGACGCCACGCCAGCGCTGGCGGCCAGCCTTGCCGATGACGATGTTGGAGTGTTCGGCATTGCCGACCTCGCCGATCGTTGCACGGCAGGTGAGGAGCACGCGGCGCATCTCAGAGGACGGCATACGCAGGATTGCGTACTTGCCCTCCTTGCCCATGAGCTGGACGGAGGTGCCTGCGGAACGGGCGATTGCTGCGCCCTTGCCCGGCTGGAACTCGATAGCATGAATCAGCGTACCGACAGGAATCTCGGACAGCGGCATTGCGTTGCCCGGCTTGATGTCGATGTCCTTCTCACCGGAGACGACGACGTCGCCGACCTGAAGGCCCTTCGGGGCCAGGATGTAGGCCTTTGCGCCATCAGCATAGTGGAGAAGAGCGATGCGGGAGGTGCGGTTCGGATCGTACTCGATCGTAGCGACCTTGGCCGGGACGTTGTCCTTCTGGCGCTTGAAGTCGATGATACGGTAACGACGCTTGTTGCCGCCGCCCTGGTGACGGGTGGTGATGCGGCCATAGTTGTTGCGTCCTGCCTTCTTCGGCAGCGGCGCGAGGAGCGACTTCTCGGGCTTGGAGGCGGTAATCTCCTTGTAGTCATATACCGTCTGGAAGCGCCTGCCTGCGCTCGTGGGCTTTAGATGCCTAACAGCCATTGCTTTCCCTTCTTGTCCGTTGGCCATCGTGTTCAGGGATGTGAGGCTCATGCCTCGGGACGCGATGACGCCGGATTACCACGGTACCGCGCGTATCCTACTTGCACGGCACCCGAACTGAGCCCCCGCTTGCGCGGGGGCAGAGATACCTACTCTTCGGCAGCTGCCTTCTGAGCGAAGACCTCGATGGACTCACCCTCGGCGAGCGTGACGATGGCCTTCTTCCACGTGCGGGTCTTGCCTGCGACATAGCGGACGCGCTTCGTCTTCGGCTTCACCCACATGGTGTTGACCTTCACGACATGGACGTTGAAGAGCTTCTCGACAGCGTCGGCAATCTCCTCCTTCGGTGCCTTGGCGGCAACCTCGAAGGTGTACTTGCCCTGCTCCATGAAGTCAAAGGAACGCTCGGTGACGACCGGGCGGATGATCACGTTGTACTTGGAGTTCATTTACGCGAGCACCTCCTCGAAGTACTTCGCGACAGCAACCGGCATGACCAGTGCGCCGTTGTCGATCAGGTACTCCGTGTTGGCCTCAGACTGACCGATCACGAGGACATTGGGGAGGTTGCGAAGCGAGAGGTAGCTCGTGACATCCTCGTCGTCGACGACGACGGTCACGCGCTTGCTGTCAAGGCCGAGAGCCTTGATCATAGCAGCTGCAGCCTTCGTGGAAGGCTTCTCGAATGCAACGTTGTCCAGAAGGACGAGCTCGGAATCAGCGAGCTTGCCGGAGAGGACGGAGCGCATTGCGAGCTTGACTTCCTTCTTGTTCGCGCGGCGTGCATGGCTGTGGGGCGTCGGTCCGAAGACAACACCGCCGCCGACCATCTGAGGAGCGCGGATGGTGCCCTGGCGAGCACGGCCCGTGCCCTTCTGGCGGAACGGCTTGACGCCGCCGCCGGAGACGGCTGCGCGGTTCTTGGTGGAGTGGGTGCCCTGGCGACGGCTTGCAGCCTGGACAGTCACGACCTTGTGCACGACAGGGATGTTGGGCTCGATGCCGTAGATGGCGTCAGCCAGCTCTGCGGTAGAGACCGTTTCACCTGCCATATTCTTTACATCGATGCTGGACATTTGTCCTCCTTGTTAGCCTAAAGCTGTGCTGTGTGGCCTTAAGCCATGCGGATAGATACGATAGCGTCCTTGCCGCCGGGGACAGCGCCCTTAACGAGCATGAGGTTCTGCTCTGCGTCGACGCGCACGAGCTTGAGGTTCTTCACCGTCACGCGCTCATCGCCCATGTGGCCTGCCATGTGGAGACCCTTGCGGACACGGGCAGGATAGGCGCACTGGCCGATGGAGCCCGGCTCGCGCTGGTTGCGGGAACCATGAGCCATAGGACCGCGGGAGAAGTTCCAGCGCTTGACCGTGCCCTGGAAGCCCTTGCCCTTGGAGGTGCCGGTGACGTCGACTGCCTTCACGTCTGCGAAGGCCTCAACGGTGACCTTGTCGCCGCAGCTGTACTGAGAAGCATCATCGACGCGGACCTCGCGCAGATACTTCATCGGCTCGACGCCGGCCTTGGCAAAGTGACCAGCCATAGGCTTGTTCACGTGCTTCGGCTTGAGCGCACCAAAGCCGATCTGAACGGCCTCGTAGCCGTCCGTCTCCTTGGTCTTCACCTGTGAGACGGTGCAGGGGCCTGCCAGGATGACGGTGACAGGGACGAAGTTGTCGTCCTCGTCGAAGATCTGCGTCATCCCCAGCTTGCGGCCGAGAATAGTGCTGACCATACTCAATCCTTACCTTCGGTGGTCATGGGACCCAGTGGACACTCGTGTATCCTCCCCCAGCGGACCACATCCTGTGATGTGCGTCTTTCCGGACAATCGGCGCATGCGCATAGATGTCCCCGAAAGACAGCTTTATTACTTTACACTCATATGGCTTGTTTCACAATATCTTCTCAATGTTTTTCAACCCATCTGCCTGCGGCTTTGTTTTCCACGTTCCCGGGCGTTCCCTAGACACGAAGCCCACGTTCTGCAAGCTGTTTGGATGCCCTTCTTGAGCTCCCTGAGAGAAGAAAAGGCTCCCCTGCCGAAGCAGAGGAGCCTTGCATGCACTATCGGGAGACCTTAGAGCTTGATCTCGATATCGACGCCTGCGGGGAGGTCGAGACGCATGAGCGAGTCGACGGTCGAGGACGTGGGGTCGAGGATGTCGATGAGGCGCTTGTGAGTGCGCATCTCGAACTGCTCACGGGAATCCTTGTCCTTGTGCGGCGAACGGATGACCGTATAGAGGGAACGCTCGGTGGGCAGGGGGATGGGGCCGGAAACACGGGCGCCCGTCTTCTGTGCAGTGTCCACGATGAGCTTCGAGGACTGATCAACTACCTCGTGATCATAGCCCTTGAGGCGGATCCTGATCTTCTGGTTTGACACGGTGGTACCTCCATTTAGAGCGAAGACGCTCGAGCTTGTAATTACTCAGATTTTCCGGCGTTCTTGGCAACAATCTCGTCCTTGATGTTCTTCGGGACGGCCTCGTAGCTGTCGAACTGCATGGTGTAGCTTGCACGGCCCTGCGTCTGGGAGCGAAGGTCGGTAGCATAGCCGAACATCTCGGCCAGGGGCACCTTGGCGCGGATGACCTTGGTGTTGGAGCGATCCTCCATGCCCTCGATCTTGCCGCGGCGGCTGGAGAGGTTGCCCATGACGTCGCCCATGTACTGCTCGGGCGTCTCGACGTCGACGCGCTCGATCGGCTCGAGAAGGACAGGGTCGGACTCCTGAAGGGCCTTCTTGATGGCCATGGAGCCTGCAATCTTGAATGCAGCCTCGGAGGAGTCGACCTCGTGGTAGGAACCATCGACGAGGGTGACCTTGATGTCCTCGACCGGGTAGCCGGCGATGACGCCAGACTGGAGCGCCTCCTGGATGCCCTTGTCGACAGACGGGATGTACTCCTTGGGGATGGAGCCACCGACGGTAGCGTCGATGAACTCGTAGCCCTTGCCCTCCTCGTTCGGCTCCATGTCGATGATGGCGTCGCCGTACTGGCCACGGCCACCGGACTGGCGGACGAACTTGCCCTGGACATGCTTCACAGCGTGGCCAGCGGTCTCACGGTAGGCAACCTGCGGCTTGCCCACGTTGCAGTCGACGTGGAACTCACGGCGCAGACGGTCGATGATGATCTCGAGGTGCAGCTCGCCCATGCCGGCGATGATGGTCTGGCCGGTCTCGTGGTCGGTGTGGACCTGGAAGGTCGGGTCCTCCTCAGCGAGCTTGGCGAGGCCCACAGACATCTTCTCCTGCTCGGCCTTGGACTTCGGCTCGACAGCGACGTCGATGACGGGCTTTGCGAACTCGATGGACTCGAGCACGATGGGGTGATTCTCGTCGCAAAGGGTGTTGCCGGTCGTCGTGTTCTTGAGGCCGACGCATGCAACGATGTCGCCTGCAGAGCATGCCTCACGGTCGACACGGTCGTTTGCATTCATCTCGAGGATGCGTCCGAGACGCTCGCGCGTGTCCTTGTTCACGTTGTAGACGTAGGAGCCTGCCTCCTCGTGACCAGAGTAGACGCGGATGTAGGTGAGCTTGCCGACGTAGGGGTCGGTCATGATCTTGAATGCGAGAGCTGCGAACGGCTCGTTGACGTCAGCCTTGCGCGAGATTGTCTCGCCCGTGTTGGGATCGGTGCCCTCGGTAGGCGGAATGTCGAGCGGGGACGGCAGGTAGTCGCAGATTGCGTCAAGAAGCTCCTGGATGCCCTTGTTCTTGTAGGCAGAGCCCACGAAGACAAGGTTGAGCTTGTTGGCGATGACGCCCTTGCGCAGGGCAGCCTTGACCTCGTCGACCGTCGGGGTCTCGTCCTCGAGAATCTTCTCCATGAGATCGTCGTCGAAGTTGGCGGCCTGCTCGAGAAGCTCATCATGCTTCTCCTGTGCCTGCTCCTTGAACTCGTCAGGAATCTCGTCCATGACCTCAGGGTAGATCATGCCCTTGGCGTCTTCCTTGAAGTCCCATGCCTCCATGGTGACGAGGTCGATGAGGCCCCAGAAGTTTGCCTCTGCGCCCATCGGGATCTGGGCAGCAACAGCGTTGGCACCCAGACGGTCCTTCATCGTGTCGATGGCGTGCCAGAAGTCAGAGCCGACACGGTCATACTTGTTGATGAAGGCGATGCGCGGGACGTTGTAGTTGTGGGCCTGGCGCCAGACCGTCTCGGACTGGGGCTGGACACCGGCAACAGCATCGAAGACAGCGACAGCGCCGTCGAGGACACGCAGGGAACGCTCGACCTCAGCCGTGAAGTCGACGTGGCCCGGGGTGTCGATGATCTGGATGACATGGTCCTTCCAGAAGCACGTCGTAGCTGCGGACGTAATGGTAACGCCGCGCTCCTGCTCCTGAACCATCCAGTCCATCGTTGCAGCACCGTCGTGGACCTCGCCGATCTTGTGGGTCTTGCCAGTGTAGTAGAGGATGCGCTCCGTGGTCGTGGTCTTGCCTGCATCGATATGGGCCATGATGCCGATATTGCGCAGGTTATGAAGGTCATACTTTGGCTTTGCCATATTCTGCTCCTCAGATCCCGACTAGTAGCGGTAGTGAGAGAAGGCGCGGTTGGCCTCTGCCATCTTGTAGAGGTCCTCGCGACGCTTCACGGATGCGCCGACGCCGTTGGAGGCATCGAGAATCTCGGAGGCAAGGCGCTCGGCCATCGTCTTCTCCTTGCGGGCACGGGAGAAGTTCACGAGCCAGCGGATAGCCAGCGTCGTGGCACGACGGGAGTTGACCTCCATAGGAACCTGATAGGTTGCGCCACCGACACGACGGGGCTTGACCTCGAGGGTCGGGCGGATGTTGTCCATGGCCTTCTTGAAGACGGTCAGGGCATCCTCGCCGGTCTTCTCTGCGACGATATCGAAGGCACCATAGACGATGCGCTCTGCGGTCGACTTCTTGCCGTCAAGAAGGACCTTGTTGATAAGCTGGGTGACCAGACGGTTGTTGTACTTTGCATCCGGCTGGACCTCGCGGCGGACTGCTGCTGCACGACGCGGCATGTTATATCTCCTCTAAGCTAGCGGTTGAAACTCGAAAGCGGCTGCTACTCCTTGGGGCGCTTTGCGCCGTAGCGGGAACGAGCCTTCTTGCGGTTCTGGACAGCAGCGCAGTCGTAGGCGCCACGGACGATCTTGTAGCGGACACCAGGAAGGTCGCGGACACGGCCGCCACGGATCAGGACGATGGAGTGCTCCTGAAGGTTGTGGCCCTCGCCCGGAATGTAGGCAGTGACCTCGATGCCATTGACGAGACGGACACGGGCAACCTTGCGGAGTGCCGAGTTCGGCTTCTTCGGCGTCGTGGTGAAGACGCGCGTGCAGACGCCACGCTTCTGGGGGTTGTGCTGCAGAGCAGCGTTCTTGGACTTGGCCTTGACGCTCACGCGGCCCTGGCGAACGAGCTGATTAATAGTAGGCAAAGCTCTTCTCCTTTTTGCTACTGGTACAACGTACGCTTATGCTACAGACGACGCAGCACGACATCGCCGGAATAGGCGCAAGCAGATACTTTACGACCCGCCATCCCAGTTGTCAAAACACCACGCCACCGGGCGTATCCTTATTCCATGACAGCCACATATATTTCTTGGAAATGACTCCAAAACAAAGGTCCGGCCCCGCCAAAGCGAAGCCGGACCCTGTTTCAGGACCTGTTTTCAGGACTTACTTGTCGTCGTCCTCGTTGTTCACGACCTGGCTCAAGAGATCGTCCAGGGACGTGAGGTCCTCGTTGATGACACCGTCTTTCTCGTTCTCTTCCTTCGTTGCCTCGGTCGGCGCGCCGATGAGCTCGTCGTCGTAGGTGTGCGTGGAAGGAGCAGCAGTGCCGAGCATGATGTCGGAATCGGCATCAGGCGAGAACACCATATTGAGGAGCTGCGAGAGATCCTCGGAGTCCGCCTCGTCCTCATCCGGCTCGAGCACGTAGAGAAGGCCCCTCGCCTCGAGGCCATCGCGAAGCTCCTCGATGGCCTTGGCACCGATGCCGTCGATGCGCAGCAAGTCATCCTCGGTCTTGCCGATGAGGTCGCCAACCGTCTCGATGCCCTCCTCGCTGAACTTGTTCGTCCAGCGCTGGGACACGCCGAGGTCGTCGAAGAGGTAGAGCTTGGCATCCTCGGAAGAGAGGGTGCGGCCGTTCTTCGAGTAGACAGATCCGCCGTAGCCGTAATCGTCGCCGACCCAGTCGAGCTGCTTCGGAAGCTGGTCCTCGATGGACTTGAGCTCCTCAGGTGCCCAGTCAGGCAGGGACTTTGCAGTCGGGCTCGTCGGGCCATCGATCTTCTGGCCGTGGTAGGTGAGCTCGACGTCGCTGTAGGCGGAAAGGCCGGTGCCGGCAGGAATCTTCTTGCCGACAATGACGTTGGACTTGAGGTCCAGGAGGTGGTCAACATCGCCCTTGATGGCAGCCTCGGTGAGGACGCCGGCGGTGCGGATGAAGGATGCGCTCGAGAGCCAGGAGTCGATGGAGCTTGCCACCTTGAGGGTGCCCAGGATGACCGGCTCTGCCTCAGGCGGCGTGCCGCCTGCGAGCGTGATGTTCCTGACCGTATCAGCGAAGACGTAGCGGTCCACATACTGGCCGAGCAGGTAGGTCGAGTCGCCCGGGTTCGTGACCTGGACACGGCGCAGCATCTGGCGTGCGATGACCTCGATGTGCTTGTCGTTCAGGTCGACGCCCTGGGAGGTGTAGACCTCCTTGACGGAGTTGACAAACGTGTGCATCGTCGACTCGATATCCGTGAGCTGGCGGAGCTTGCGGAAGTTGACGAAGCCGCGGGTCAGCTGGTCGCCGGCGCGGACCTCGCAGCCATCCTCCACCTCAGGCATGAAGCGGACAGATGCCGGGATGCGCTTCTCGGAGAGGACGCGGGTCGTGTCGTCCGGATCGACGATCTGGACGAGATACTCGGTGCCTTCCGGCGTGATCTTGAGGATGCCGGAGACAGAGGCAAGGTCAGCCTCGCGGCCGAGGATCTTCTCGTTGATGTTGCCGACAACGTCGAACATGCGGGCAACGGTCGGGAGACCCTGCGTGATGTCGTCTGCGCCTGCAACGCCGCCGGAGTGAATCGTACGCATCGTCAGCTGGGTGCCCGGCTCGCCGATGGACTGTGCGGCGATGACGCCGACAGCCGTGCCGATGTTGACCGGACGGCGGGTCGAAAGATCCCAGCCGTAGCACTTCTGGCAGACACCGTACTTCGACTTGCAGGTCAGAAGCGCCCTGAGCTCGACCTTCTTGAGCTTGTGGTCAGCAAGCTTCTGGAGATCGGCAGCAGACTCGATGTAGTCGCCTGCAGCCATGAGGACCTCGCCGGTCTCAGGATCGACGACGTCGTGCAGCGTGCAGCGACCGATGAGGTCGGTGTTGAGCGTCGTGGTGCCCGGCAGGTAGATGTTGTAGTGCACTGCCTCGTCGGTACCGCAGTCCTCCTCGCGGACGATGACATCCTGGGCGACGTCGACAAGACGGCGGGTAAGGTAGCCGGAGTCGGACGTGTGAGACGCCGTGTCGACGAGGCCCTTGCGGGCGCCGTACGTGGAGATGAAGTACTCGAGGGGCTCGAGGCCTTCACGGAAGTTCGACTTGATCGGGAGGTCGATCGTATCGCCGGACATATCGGCCATGAGGCCACGCATGCCGGCGAGCTGGCGAAGCTGCGTCTTGGAACCACGGGCGCCGGAGTCAGCCATCATGTAGATCGGGTTGTCCTCGCTGAAGCCCGAAAGCATCTTCGAGCCGAGGGCTTCGGTGCACTCGGTCCAGGCATTGACGACCTCGACGTGGCGCTCCTGCTCCGTGAGGAAGCCATCCTCGTAGTTCTCGTTGATCTCGTCGACCTTGGCCTGCGCCTCATCGAGCATGGATTGCTTCTCCGGCGGGATGACAGCATCCCAGACGGAGACGGTCAGGCCTGCGCGCGTGGCATAGTGGAAGCCCGTTGCCTTGATTGCGTCGAGGATCGGCTCGACCTCGGCCGTGCTGTAGCGGTCGCAGCACTCGTTGACGAGCTTGCCGATATCGCTCTTCACCATCTTGTAGTTGATGAAGGGGAAGTCAGCAGGCAGGCACTGGCGGTTGAAGATGATGCGGCCAGTCGTGGTCTCGAAGTGGACAGGGCCGTCGGTGACGTCGAAGTCCTGGACCTCCTTCTGGGACAGCTTGACGCGGAAGAGGCGCCTGCCGTCCTCGATGACATTGGCATCCTTCGGGTACACGCGGACCGTGACCTTTGCCTGCATGTCGAGGTCGACATCGTTCTCGATCGTGTTCACGGCGTCGTCGAAGTCAGCGTAGACCGCGCCCTCGCCGGACACGCCGTCCTTCTCCGTCGTCAGATAGTAGACGCCGAAGACCATATCCTGCGAAGGAACCGTGAGGACCTTGCCGGATGCAGGAGAGCGCAGGTTGTTGGCAGAGAGCATGAGGACGCGAGCCTCGGTCTGGGCCTCGGTCGAAAGCGGCACATGCACGGACATCTGGTCGCCGTCGAAGTCTGCATTGAACGGCGCGCAGACAAGCGGGTGCAGATGTATTGCCTTGCCCTCGACGAGCACCGGCTCGAAGGCCTGGATGGACAGGCGGTGAAGCGTAGGTGCACGGTTCAGGAGCACGAGGCGGTCCTTGATGACCTCATCGAGCACGTCCCAGACAGCAGGAAGCGAGCGGTCGATGGCACGCTTTGCACCCTTGATGTTCTCGACCTTGCCGAGCTCGACAAGACGGCGCATGACGAAGGGGCGGAAGAGCTCCAAGGCCATGGTCTTCGGAAGGCCGCACTGGTGAAGCTTGAGCTGCGGGTCGACGACGATGACGGAACGGCCAGAGTAGTCGACACGCTTGCCGAGGAGGTTCTGGCGGAAGCGGCCCTGCTTGCCCTTGAGGGACTCTGCGAGAGACTTGAGCGCACGTCCTCCCCTGCCCGTGACAGGACGGCCACGGCGGCCGTTGTCGAAGAGGGCATCCACGGCCTCCTGGAGCATGCGTTTCTCGTTGTTGACGATGATGTCAGGGGCATCGAGAGAGAGCAGCCTCTTGAGACGGTTGTTGCGGTTGATGACGCGGCGGTAGAGATCGTTCAGGTCGGAAGCTGCGAAGCGTCCGCCATCGAGCTGGACCATAGGACGAAGATCGGGCGGGATGACCGGGATGACATCCAGGATCATGTCTGCAGGATCGTTTCCGCCCTTGAGGAACGAGTCGACGATCTCGAGGCGCTTGACAGCCTTGTCGCGCTTCTGCTTCTGGGACTCCTCGTTTGACACGATGGCGCGGAGCTCCTCGGCCTCCTTCTCGAGGTCGATGCCACGCAGGAGCTCACGGATGGCCTCTGCGCCCATGCCGCCCTTGAAGTAGATGGAGTAGTAGCGCTTCATCTCGGAGAAGAGTGCCTCGTCAGCGATGAGCTGGCGCTTCTCGAGCTGCATGAACTGGTCGAAGGCCTCCTGGCGAAGCTGCTTCTCTTCGGCATACTCTGCCTCGAGATCGGCAACCTCGGCGCGGATCTCGTCGTCGGAGAGCGGCTCGACGCCGTCGAACTCCGAGCCCTCTTCCTGGCCGGCTGCCTGCGCGCGGACGCGCTGGATCTGGTCGTCGCGCTCGGCATCGAGCTCTTCGAGGTCGGCTGCAAGCTCTTCCTTGAGGTCTGCTGCGTCAGCATCGCGGGCCTCCGTGTCCACATCGGTGATGATGTAGGACGCGAAGTAGAGGACCTTCTCGAGGTCCTTGCTCTTGATGTCGAGCAGGCGGGACAGCGGGAACGTAGCCGGGCTCTTGAAGTACCAGATGTGGGAGACGGGAGCGGCAAGCTCGATGTGGCCCATGCGCTCGCGCCTCACCTTGGCGCTCGTCACCTCGACGCCGCAGCGCTCGCAGATGATGCCCTTGAAGCGGATGCCCTTGTACTTGCCGCAGGAGCACTCCCAGTCCTTCACAGGACCGAAGATCTTCTCGCAGAACAGGCCGTCCTTCTCAGGCTTCAGCGTGCGGTAGTTGATGGTCTCCGGCTTCTTGACTTCGCCGTGCGACCAGCTGCGGATGGTGTCTGCGGAAGCGAGGGAGATCTTGATTGCGTCGAAATCTGTGGTATCGAATTCTGCCACCGTTACTCCTTCTCGTTCAACGAATTGCCAATGAGGGCCTCATGGCCGGACTTGGCGGATCCGGAGATGCCACCGATGAGCTCGTCTGCATCTGCCGACGCAAACACGTCTGCCGGGTTGGCTGCCTTTGCGGCTGCCTTGTCCTTGGCCTGCGTGTCGCGCTTCTTGTAGGAGATCGGCTCCATGTTGAGTGCCAGAGAGCGGACTTCCTTGACGAGGACCTTGAACGACTCCGGGATGCCAGCGTTCGGGACGTTCTCGCCCTTCACGATGGCCTCGTAGGCCTTGACGCGGCCGTTCGTGTCGTCGGACTTGATCGTCATCATCTCGTGCAGGACGGAGGCGGCACCGTATGCATACAGTGCCCAGACTTCCATCTCGCCGAAGCGCTGGCCGCCGAACTGCGCCTTGCCGCCGAGCGGCTGCTGGGTGACGAGCGAGTACGGGCCGGTTGCACGGGCGTGGATCTTGTCGTCGACCATGTGGCCGAGCTTCAGGATGTAGGAGACGCCGACCGTGATCGGGCTCTTGAACGGCTCGCCGGTGCGGCCGTCGTAGAGCGTGGTCTTGCCGCGCTCGTTGAGCTGCGGGACGAACTCGCTCATCATGTGCTCGCCGTAGTCGACCTTCGCCTTGTTCATCATGTTGATGTTCGTGCGGCGGATGACCTCAGCGACCTCCTTGTCGGTTGCGCCATCGAGGACCGGCGTAGCGACATAGGTCGGGCCCGGCACGTAGCGGTCGGAATCAGCAGACTCCTGATCCCAGCCGTGTGCAGCGCCCCAGCCGAGGTGGCACTCGAGAAGCTGGCCGACGTTCATACGGGACGGGACGCCGAGCGGGTCGAGCAGGACATCGATAGGCGTGCCGTCAGCCATGTACGGCATATCCTCGATCGGCAGGACCTTGCAGACGACACCCTTGTTGCCGTGACGTCCAGAGATCTTGTCGCCCTGCTGGATCTTGCGGCGCTGCGCGACGAAGACACGCACGAGCTCGTTGACTCCAGGCGGCAGATCGTCGCCTGCTTCACGGCTGAAGCGCACCACGTCGACGACTCGTCCATAGGCGCCGTGAGGCATCTTGAGGGACGTATCGCGCACGTCGTGGGCCTTTGCACCGAAGATGGCACGAAGGAGCCTCTCCTCGGCTGTGAGGGCCGTCTCGCCCTTCGGCGTGACCTTGCCGACCAGGATGTCGCCTGGGCCGACCTCGGCGCCGATGCGGATGATGCCATCCTCGTCGAGGTTGGCAAGCATGTCCTCCGAGAGGTTCGGGATCTCGCGCGTGATCTCCTCAGGACCGAGCTTCGTATCGCGGGCATCGATCTCGTGGCGGGAGATGTTGACGGAGGTCAGGAGGTCCTGCTGGACGACACGGTCGGAGACGATGATGCCGTCCTCGTAGTTGTAGCCTTCCCACGGCATGTAGGCCACGGTGAGGTTCGTGCCAAGTGCAAGCTCGGACTCGTCGACGGAAGGACCATCAGCGAGAGGCTCGCCCTCGATCACGTGGTCGCCCACATGGACGATAGGACGGTGGTTGATGCACGTGGACTGGTTGGAGCGCTGGTACTTCGGAAGGTCGTAGCGCTCGGGGCCCGCGGCAGTCTTCACGACGATGTGTGCTGCGTCGACCTCGACGACGTCTCCCTCATGCTCGGCGCAGATGAGCTCGCCGGAGTCGAGGGCAGCACGGAACTCCATGCCAGTGCCGACGAACGGTGCATGGGCACGGATCAGAGGCACAGCCTGGCGCTGCATGTTTGCACCCATGAGGGTACGCTTTGCGTCATCGTGCTCGAGGAACGGAATGAGGTTTGCAGCGACGGAGAGCAGCTGGCGCGGAGACACGTCCATGTAGTCGACATCGGCGACGTCGACCTCAGCAGGTGCGCCGAAGGAGCCGTCGAAGTCGCGCGTACGGGCAACGACACGCTCAGGCTCGACAAGCTCGCCGGTCTTCGGGTCGGTGACGACGAAGCGGCGGGTCTTGGGGTCGTACGGCGTGTTTGCCGGTGCGATGTTGTGGTCTTCCTCTTCGTCTGCCGTCATCCAGTCGATATCGTCGGTGACCTTGCCATCGACGACGCGGCGGTACGGAGCCTCGATGAAGCCGTACTCGTTCACATGGGCATAGAGGGCGAGCGAGCCGATAAGGCCGATGTTCGGGCCTTCAGGCGTCTCGATCGGGCACATGCGGGAGTAGTGCGAGTTGTGGACGTCGCGGACGGCCGTCGGCACGTTCGTACGGCGGCTCGAGCCCGACTTGTGGCCTGCAAGGCCGCCAGGGCCAAGTGCGGACAGACGGCGCTTGTGCGTGAGGCCAGAGAGCGGGTTGTTCTGGTCCATGAACTGGGAGAGCTGCGAAGAGCCGAAGAACTCCTTGATGGCCGCCACGATCGGGCGGATGTTGATGAGGGACTGCGGCGTGATATCGTCAGCGTCCTGCGAAGCCATGCGCTCGCGAACGACACGCTCCATGCGGGAGAGGCCGATACGGAACTGGTTCTGTACAAGCTCGCCGACCGTACGGATACGGCGGTTGCCGAAGTGGTCGATATCGTCCGTCTTCTTCGAGGGGTCGCCTGCATGAAGGGCAAGGAGGTAGCGCAGTGCGCAGACGATATCCTCGTTCGTGAGGACCGTGGAGGTGTTCTCGGCAGGATCGAGGCCGAGCTTCTTGTTCACCTTGTAGCGGCCGACGCGTGCGAGGTCGTAGCGCTGCGGGTTGAAGTAGAGGCCATTCAGGAGCGCCTTTGCCGAATCGACGGTAGGCGGCTCGCCCGGACGCTGGCGACGGTAGATCTCGATGAGGGCATCCTCGCGCGTCGTTGCGACATCGCGCTCGATCGTGGAGCGGATGATCTCGGAGTCGCCGAGGAGGTTGATGATCTCGTCGTCGGACTCTGCGATGCCAAGGGCACGGAGCAGAAGCGTCGCGGACTGGCGGCGCTTGCGGTCGATGGATACGACGAGCTGGCCGCGCTTGTCGACCTCGAACTCGAGCCAGGCACCACGGGCCGGAATGAACTGTGCATGGTGCACGAGCACGCCGGAATCGGTCTCCTCAGAGAAGTAGACGCCCGGGGAACGGACGAGCTGGGAGACGACGACACGCTCGGTGCCGTTGATGATGAAGGTGCCCCTCTCCGTCATGATCGGGAAGTCGCCCATGAAGACGAGCTGTTCCTTGATCTCGCCGGTGAGCTTGTTGACGAACTTCACATCGACAAGCAGCGGAGCCTGATAGGTGATGTCCTTGGCGCGGCACTCGGCCATCGTGTGGGCAGGATCGCCGAACTGGAAATCGCCGAACGTGACTTCCATGGTGCCGGCATTATTTTCGATCGGAGAGAACTCTGCAAACGATTCAGCGAGGCCGTCCGTCATGAAGCGGTCGTACGATTCCTTCTGTACAGAGATGAGGTTAGGGAGCTCCATTACCTCAGGAATCTTGCTGAAGCTGACACGATCGCGCTTCTGGAATTTGACGGCGGAAGACTTTGCGGTATGCACCAGGCATTTCCTCCTTCATACAGACGTATGCGGCATTATGCCGCAAACTAGTAATCTACAGAAGGATACTGCTTTAGTCAAGATTGAAGTCTTGACTTATACCGCATAATCGTTTATTTAGGCCCGACCATCGTTTAAGCTGCAGAAACATCGAGCAGAATTGTGGAGGGGCTGTGGACACCCTCTGACTCAACACCAGAAAGGATAGCAAAGAAGGGACCGGGTGTAAACCCCGGTCCCTTCTGTACAAGGTGAGCTTATGCCGTGAGGCAGAAGTTACTTGAGGGAGACAGCTGCGCCGGCGTCCTCGAGCTCCTTCTTGGCAGCCTCGGCGTCCTCCTTCTTGGCACCCTCGAGGATGGCCTTCGGAGCGGACTCGACGACCTCCTTGGCCTCCTTCAGGCCAAGGTTGGTGAGCTTGCGGACAACCTTGATGACAGCGATCTTGTTCTCGCCGAAGCCCTCGAGGACGACGTCGAAGTTCGTCTTCTCCTCCTCAGGAGCAGCAGCGCCTGCTGCAGGAGCAGCAGCGACAGCGACGGGAGCAGCAGCGGAGACGCCGAAGACGTCCTCCAGCTCATGAACGAGCTCAGAAAGCTCGAGTGCGGGCATCTCCTTGAGGGCCTCAACGATCTCTTCCTTGGTGACAGCCATGGTATGACTCCTTCTTGTTCGGGGCGCTCTCTATAGCGCCTCTGATGTTTTCTGATCTAGCAGGTAGTGCAGACGTGCGTGCCTATGCGGCGTTCTTCTGGTCGGCGATAGCGTCGAGAGCGGTGACGAGACCGCGTGCAGGGCCAGCGCAGACGGAAGCGATGCCACGCAGCGGGCTGGCAACGACGTAGACGAGCTGGGCCATGAGCTCCTCGCGGCTCGGCAGGTCGGCGTATGCCTTTGCATCCTCAGGGGAGAGTGCCTGGCCATCGGCGATGCCACCGACGAACTCAAGCTTGTTGAGCTTCTCGGCGGTCTTCTTGACGACCTTGGCAGCCTCGACAGGATCCTTCTCGAAGAAGATGTAGGCGCAGGTGCCCTGGCAATCGAGCTCAGGCATCTCGGCGTCCTTGAGAGCGATGCGAACGATGTTGTTCTTGTAGACCTTCATCTCTGCACCGGCCTCGCGCAGGTCGCGGCGAAGCTGCTGCGTCTCCTTCACGGTCAGGCCACGATAGTCGACCACGAAGAGTCCCTTGGATGCATCGAGAGAGGCCTTGACCTTCTCGAGCATGGCAGTATTTTTCTGATTCGGCATGATGTACACCTCCTTGTTGCTTCGTTTGGCACGAACCACCGACGCGGCGGGTCAAACGAAGACCCTGCCCGGCCATGCCAGACAGGGTCCAGGAAGTCTTTGTTGGACCACCTAGGCTGGCGGGCGAACCCTTTGAGCCTTTCGGCACCGGCTGTCTCTGGCAGCGGACGTGCTATATGCATTGCAGCTTGGAAGTATCGCAGATGGGCAATTTCGCGTCAAGGCAACGTCTGGACTTGGCATGCTCTCCACGTTCCTCACACAGCGCAGAGCTCCCTGAACCACAAAAAAGAGGGAAGGAGCTTTTGCCCCTTCCCTCTTCTGCATTCAGCAGTATCCGCACTACTCGGCGAGCAGGTTCCTCACCATGGTCGGATCGACCTTGATGCCAGGGCCCATAGTCGTGGAGACTGCGACGGACTTGATGTACTTGCCCTTCGCGGTTGCCGGCTTGACGCGGACGATCTCGGAGATCAGAGCCTGGTAGTTCTCGAGCAGAGCCTTCGTGTCGAAGGACTTCTTGCCCAGGGGCACATGGCAGATGCCATAGCGGTCTGCACGATACTCGACACGGCCAGCCTTGAGCTCCTTGACCATCTTCTCGACGTCCATCGTGACGGTGCCGAGCTTGGGGTTCGGCATGAGGCCACGGGGGCCGAGGATACGGCCGAGGCGACCGACCTTGCTCATCATGTTCGGGGTTGCGATGGCAGCATCGAAGTCGAGGTTGCCCTTCTGGATCTCGGCGACGAGATCGTCGGAGCCGACGATGTCAGCGCCTGCAGCCTCTGCCTCGCGTGCCTTCTCGCCCTCGGCGAAGACGGCGACACGCACGGTCTTGCCGGTGCCGTTAGGAAGGGAGATGGAGCCACGGATGTTCTGGTCAGCCTTGCGGGTATCGACACCCAGGCGGATGGAGACCTCGACGGTCTCATCGAACTTCGCGAAGGATACCTCCTTGAGAAGCTCGAGAGCCTCCTTCGGCGTGTAGAGCTTGCTCTCGACCTTGGCCGCGTTCTCGCGGTACTGCTTTCCGTGCTTCGGCATTCTTTCTTACCTCCTGTGGTCAGCGGGCGTGATGCCCTCCCACATAGCGGCGGTTTCCCGCCTTCTCATTCAAAGAGCGTGCACCGCCGAGGCACACGCTCTCAGATACAGCAATGAAGCTACTCTGCTGCGACCGTGACGCCCATGGAACGTGCCGTGCCGGCAACGATCTTCTTGGCAGCCTCGATGTCATTGGCATTGAGGTCCGGCATCTTGATCTCGGCGATCTTGGTGAGCTGCTCCTGCGTGAGCTGGCCGACCTTGTCGCGCTGAGGAACGCCAGAGCCGCTCTTGATGCCAAGCTCCTTCTTGATGAGCTGGGCTGCGGGCGGGGTCTTGCAGATGAAGTCGAAGGAACGGTCCTCGTAGACCGTGATCTCGACCGGGATGATGTCACCCATCTTGTCCTGCGTGGCAGCATTGAATGCCTGGCAGAACTGCATGATGTTGACCTGTGCTGCGCCCAGAGCGGGTCCTACTGGAGGAGCAGGGTTTGCCTTGCCAGCAGGAATCTGGAGCTTGATGAAGTGCGTGACTTGCTTCTTCGCCATGCTAGTCTCCTGATTCAGAAACGGATACGTGCTATTTCACAACGCAGCTGCCGAGAAGCTTCCTCACCGAACGGTGCCGCGCAGCGATGCCTTAGATGCTTGCAATCTGGTCGAGCGTGAGCTCCACCGGGGTTTCGCGACCGAAGATCGTGAGCATGACCTTGACCTTGCTCGCGTCTGCATCGATCTCGGAAATCTGGCCATCGAAGTCTGCAAGAGGACCGGAGATGACCTTGACGGACTGGCCGACCTCGAAGGACAAGGCTACACGCTTCGGAACGACCTCGGTCGGTGCGTTCGGCGTGCGGCGCATGATCTTGTTGTACTCGGAGCGGCGAAGAGGTGCCGGCTTGGAGCCATCAAGACCGACGAAGCCGGTTACGCCAGGCGTGTTCCTGACGACAGTCCAGGTATTGTCGTCCATCTCCATGCGGACAAGGACATAGCCCGGGAAGACCTTGGATTCCTTGGTCTCGCGCTTGCCGCCTTCCTTGACCTCAGTGACTTCCTCGACAGGAATCTGGATATCCGTAATCCTGTCCGTCATGCCGAAGGTCTCGACACGGTGCTCGAGATCGGTCTTTACCTTGTTCTCGTATCCCGAGTAGGTATGCACGACATACCAGTGCTTTGCCATCTCTACCCCCTCAGGCCCGTGAAGCCGACCATCAGAGCGACGACGCCCGTATCGACGAGCCAGATGCAGAAGCCGAAGACGATCAGGAAGACCGTGACGTCGACAGTGTAGTTCTTGAGCTCCTCGCGGGACGGCCACACGACACGATGCATTTCAGCCTTGACTGCCTGGAAGTAGGAACGGACGCGTCCCGGCTTCTTTGCAGCCTTTGCCGGCTTCGTCTCCTGCGACTTGGCAGAAGCATCAGCCTTCTTTGCATCGCCTGTGGAAGCGACGGATGTGGCGTGCGCCGCCTCAAGCTCTGCACGCTTCTGTGCACGGGCCTGGCGTGCGGACCTCTTCTGGCGCTCCTTCTTAGCCATGCGCTAACCCTTCAGATCAAAAGAACCTTATTACATGGAAACCGACTACCCCGTAAGGGATAGTCGGTGGAATTGCTGGCAGGCCAGGAAGGACTCGAACCCTCAACAAACGGTTTTGGAGACCGCCGCTCTACCATTGGAGCTACTGGCCTATGACTAACCCTATTTTAGCGGGTTTCCTTGTGCAGCGTGTGCTTGCGGCACCACGGGCAATATTTCTTCATCTCAAGTCGATCAGGGTTGTTCGACTTGTTCTTCTTCGTGGTGTAGTTGCGGCGCTTGCACTCAGTGCATGCAAGGGTAACCAAAGTACGCATTGATCCTCCTGAATACTTGTCATAGCCGAGACGCCCTCGACCATGACGCGGTGGACTACGTTACCATCCCTAGGTCGATTCTGTCAACTACCGATAGGAACTCTCAGACCGCTGCACAGAATGTGCATATAACTGGGTCTGATGGTGCTTGCATGAAAAGACCCGGCACCCCGAGGGGCACCGGGTCAGAAAGCCTCGTCAGTTAGATCTACTCAACGATCTTGACGACACGGCCATCGGCAACGGTGTGGCCACCCTCGCGGACTGCGAAGCGGTCGCCCTCCTCCATTGCGATGTGGTGGATGAGCTCGACGTTGATCGTCGTGTGGTCACCCGGCATAGCCATCTCGACGCCCTCGGGGAGCGTGATGGTGCCCGTGATGTCAGTCGTACGGAAGTAGAACTGCGGACGATAGTTGGAGAAGAACGGCGTGTGACGGCCGCCCTCGTCCTTGGTCAGAACGTAGACCTCAGCAGAGAACTTGGAGTGCGGCTGGACGGAGCCCGGCTTGCAGATGACCTGGCCACGCTCGATGTCCTCGCGCTTGATACCGCGGAGCAGGATGCCCACGTTGTCGCCAGCCTCGCAGAAGTCCATGGTCTTACGGAACATCTCGATGCCGGTTGCGGTCGACTTCTGGGTCGGCTTGATGCCGACGATCTCGACCGGCTCGTTGAGCTTGAGCTCGCCACGCTCGACACGGCCGGTTGCGACGGTACCACGGCCAGAGATGGTCATGACGTCCTCGATAGCCATGAGGAACGGCTTCTCGTTGTCGCGCTGCGGCGTCGGGATGTACTCATCGACGGTGCGCATGAGCTCGCGGATGGACTCGACCCACTTCGGATCGCCGTTGAGGGCGCCGAGTGCAGAGCCACGGATGATAGGAATGTCGTCTCCGGGGTAGTCGTACTCGGAGAGAAGGTCACGGGTCTCCATCTCGACGAGGTCGATGAGCTCCTCATCGTCGACCATGTCGCACTTGTTCAGGAAGACGACGATGTACTTGACGCCGACCTGACGGGCAAGGAGGATGTGCTCACGCGTCTGAGCCATCGGGCCGTCGGTTGCAGCGATGACGAGGATTGCGCCGTCCATCTGAGCTGCGCCGGAAATCATGTTCTTGACGTAGTCAGCGTGGCCCGGGCAGTCAACGTGTGCGTAGTGACGCTTCTCGGTCTCATACTCGACGTGAGCGACGGTAATGGTAATGCCGCGCTGACGCTCCTCGGGAGCCTTGTCGATGTTCTCGAAGGCCGTGTAGTTTGCCTTGCAGCCCGGGGTCTCAGAAAGGACCTTGGTGATTGCTGCGGTCAGGGTCGTCTTACCATGGTCAACGTGGCCGATGGTACCAATGTTTACATGGGGCTTAGTGCGCTCGAACTTTTCCTTGGCCATTGCCGTCCTCCTTCAAAATCGACCACTTGTTGGTCGGTCTTACCTGATAATACCCTCTTATATGCTTAGCGGCGCCCAAGGGCGCCGCGGAAGCTCTGGTAGCGGTGACTGGATTCGAACCGGTGACATCGCGGGTATGAGCCGCGTGCTCTAACCAGCTGAGCTACACCGCCATATGCCTGAATCTGGAGCCCGCGACCGGATTTGAACCGGTGACCTCTTCGTTACCAACGAAGTGCTCTACCGACTGAGCTACACGGGCATGGTGGGGATGCTTGGACTCGAACCAAGGAACTCAGAGAGAGCGGATTTACAGTCCGCCGCAGTTGCCGCTGTGCCACATCCCCATACCGTTTTCAAGCGTTGCTGCGAGCCTGTGCTCCCCGTCAGCGGAAAAGATAGTACGACGTCCCCAAATTCATGTCAACATAATCCACCCAGCCGGGCGTAACTCCCCCACGATTCCTGCACAACTGCGAGAGATCCCTGTACGAGCGGAGTGATCTCCAGAGCAGACGTGCCGTTGCTTGCCGCCCCATCTGACCTGCTGTTTTTTCGGGATACGCCTATAGCGGCCTATGCTTTTCGTCTCTTCTCTGCTGACGGCACCCATTCCATTGACCACACAGAACCGCTCGCCAAATCCGTCAGCGGTGCTCTGGCAGCGGCCTCTCAATGCAGAATTCCTTCAAAAGATTTGTAAACTTGCAATCGGCAGTATGTCCACGCGCTCTGGCGCTGGCGCCTGTTCTTGCTGGCGCCTGTTCTTGCAGAGCCGGCTTCGATTTCGGCGGGATCCTGCTGCAAAACTGCTAACAGCCTACGTGGATCAGCATCTTCCAATCGTTCAGAGATTAAAAAAGCAGGCCACGAATTCATATCGTGGCCTGCTGCTTTATCGTGGAGCCGGTAGAGGGAGTCGAACCCACAACCCACAGTTTACAAAACTGTTGCTCTGCCATTGAGCCATACCGGCGTGGGAATGATATTACCCCTAATGGCTCAGCATTTTCCAGAGCTTCGCGCGCATTTCCGGAGAAATCCGGTCCTCTACCGTCATCTTCTGGGGCTTGAGCTCGCCACGGACCGTCTCTACCTCGCGGTCCACCCGCTCGATCTCATGCACAAGCAAAGCCGACGAGATGCGCGTGACCTCGCCCGGGCCGAATCCTGCGGTCGCCCGAATCGTATTGTCCGAGGTGACGAGACTCACCGGACGTCCTGCGACACGCGCCTCGGTGACGAGGCGCTCTATCACGGTATCGGCGCTCTCCCCTGCGCGGGAGAACATGATCTCTATGCCTGCCTCATGCGTCGCATTCCTCGTGGGATCGGGATTCTGCGCTCCGTCGAAGACGACGACCGCGTCATAGCGTCCCTGGGCAAAAGCTGCGACATCCGTGATCAGGGCCTCGCGTGCCCGCACAAAGGGATCGGTGTCAAAGTGCTCAGGATCGGTATGTTCGTCGATCAGCCCTTCATAGCGAGGGGTTGCCCCGAGCACGTTGTAGCCATCGACGATGAGGAGCTCATGATGGGAACGGGAGCTCACGCGTTGCCACCTGGCTCTTCCGTACGCTCCATATCGCGGCGCAGCCACTCGTAGCAGAGCACGGTTGCTGCCTGCGCGACATTGAGCGACTCCACATGTCCTCTCTGGGGAAGCCTTACGGCGAAGTCGCACTTCGAGAGCACGAGATGGGAGATGCCAGAGCCCTCCGATCCCATGACAAGGCAGATGCGACCCTCGAGCGGGGCATGCCACACGTCCTCTTCCGCATGCTCTGTCGCAGCGCAGCACCAGAACCCTGCGTCCTTGAGCTCTTGCATGGCCTGGACGAGATTCGGCACCTGAGCGACCGGGATATGGAGCAGGGCTCCTGCCGATGTCTTCATGGCACCGACACCGACCTGGGCGGCACGGGCATTGGCGATGATCACGCCGGCAGCACCTGCGACCTCGGCAGAGCGGACGATGGCGCCGAAGTTGCCTTCGTCCGTCACGTGGTCGAGGAGGACGACGAGCGCCGGCCCCTCGCCTGCGCGATTGATGATGTCACGGACGCTTGCATAGGCAAACGGTGCGCACTTCACCATGATTCCCTGGTGTGCCCCATGGGACGACCTTGCATCGAGCTCGCGGTGCGAGACCTCCTCGATGGGGACATTGGCTGCCTCGAGCCTGCTCATGAGCTCCTGGAGCGAAGCATCGCCGTCAGGGGCAGACACATAGGCACGTGTAAGCTTGACGCCGGTATCGAGCGCCTCGGCGACAGCGCGCCTGCCCTCGATCATCAGCATGTCGGAGCGCACAGGAGCCGGACGCTGCGGCCTTCCTGCGCCTCTGCCACGGCCACCCTTCTGCCCGCCGCGGGAATTGCGGCTCTTGGGGCTTCTGTCCTGGGACATCTTTCCGATATAGCCGCCCTGTCCTCGGTATCCGCCCTGGCCCTTTGCGCCTCGGCGGGAAGAGGAGCCCTGGTATCTTCTGTCTGCCATGTGCTAGTCCTTCTTTGTCAGGCGCGTGCCTGCCGCGGTGTCTTCGAGAACGAGGCCGAGCGACGTGATGCCGTCACGGATGGCATCGGCGACGGCCCAGTTCTTTGCCTTGCGGGCAGCGGCACGGGCCTTGATCAGGGCGTCAGCAGCCTCCTCGGGGCTTGTGCCCGCATATCCTGCTTCCTTCTTTGCAAGGTCGACAAGCTCTGCCGGCAGGCCCTCCTCCTCATCTGCAGCAAGGTTGATGCCGAGGACGCCCGAGAGCTCCTCGAGCGCATCAGCTGCACGAAGCGTCGCTGCCGTCGAGATGTCCTCTCCTGCCTTCGTGAGGTAGGTATTGGCTGCGGTCACGAGGCCGAAGATGGCAGCAAGGCCGCCTGCGGTATTGAAGTCGTCATCCATCTGGGCCGTGAACTCGGCCTGTGCCTCGCGCACGGCGCGCGTCAGCTCGTGGTCTGCATCATTGAGCTCGCCGTCTTCCGGCGCTGCCTTGGCAGCCCACCTGAGGTTCTTGACGCAGCTCTTAAGACGGTCGAGCGTGCCGACCGAGCCCTCGAGACGCTCGAACGAGAAGTCGAGAGGCGAGCGGTAGTGGGTCTGGAGCATGAGGAGACGAAGCGCGTCTGCAGGATACTTGTCGAGCACTTCCTTGAGCGTGTAGAAGTTGCCAAGCGACTTCGACATCTTCTCGCCGTCGATCGTGAGCATGCCGGTATGCATCCAGACGTTTGCAAGCGGTGTGTGCCAGTTGCACATGCACTGTGCCGTCTCATTCTCATGATGCGGGAAGATGAGGTCGGAGCCGCCGCCGTGGATATCGATGGGGACGCCGAGATAGCGGTGGATCATAGCGACGCACTCGGTATGCCAGCCAGGACGGCCATTGCCCCAGGGGCTCGGCCAGCTCGGCTCGCCCGGCTTCGCTGCCTTCCAGAGCGCGAAGTCGAGGGGATCCCTCTTCTGCTCGTTCTCCTCGATGCGGGCGCCGCTCATGAGCTCGTCGACATTCCTGCCGGAGACGATGCCGTAGTTCGTGTCGGAACGGACGCTGAAGTAGACGTCTCCCGAAGGCACGGCGTAGGCATAGCCCTGGTCGATCAAGCCCTGAATCATCTCCTGCATCGCAGCGATCTCGCGCGTGGCGCGCGGACGGATGTCAGGATCCAGGATGCCGAAGCGATGCATCTGCTCGATGAAGGCCTGGGAGCACTCCTCTGCCACCTCGGCAGCGGTCCTGCCCTGCTCATTGGCACGGTTGATGATCTTGTCGTCGACGTCGGTCAGGTTCTGGGCGAACGTCACGGCGTAGCCCTTGTAGGTCAGATAGCGCCTGATCACGTCGAAGCAGAGGAACGTGCGTGCATTGCCGATATGGATCTGGTCGTAGACCGTGGGGCCGCAGACATACATGCGGACCTTGCCCGGCTCAATCGGCTTGAACTCCTGCTTCTTGTGCATCTGGCTGTTATAGATAAGCATCTGCGCTTCTCCTCTGCTGGATCCAGGCTCCTCATGCACCTTGGCCGAGGTTCCTGCGTGTCAGGATATTGTAGGTGCGGCTACTCCTGCGTACAAGGCCGCTCATTCTCGCTGCCCTCGAGCAGCACGACCGCCCAAGCTTCCATGCCTTCCTCGCGGCCGACAAAGCCGAGGCGCTCCGTCGTCGTCGCCTTCACGCCGACATGGCCAGGCGAGACGCCCAGGGCAGAAGCCATACATCGGCGCATCTCGTCCTTGTAGGGAGCAAGCTTCGGTGCCTGCGCTGCAATGGTCGTGTCGGCATCCACAAGCTCGAAGCCCTCGTCGCGCATGAGCTGAGCGACCCGCTCCAGAAGCTTTATCGAATCTGCTCCCTCATAGGCCGGGTCTGAGTCCGGGAAGAGCTGGCCGATATCGCCTGCGCGCATGGCACCGAGGATGGCGTCCATCAGGGCATGCACGAGCACATCGGCATCCGAATGTCCATCGAGCCCACGTGTGCTCGGGATGTCCACGCCACCCAGGATGAGCTTCCTGCCTTCCTTGAAGCGGTGCACATCGTATCCGTGTCCTATACGAAGCATCAGGCTTCCCCCTTCGAGGAACTCTGCCGCCTCTCGTCCTGCCAGGAGCAGAGACGCTGGTCGAGGATGGCCTCTGCGAGCGAGAGGTCTTCCGGCACTGTGACCTTGAGGTTCGAGCGCGGCGACTTGACGCAACGGATGGCTCCGCCATAGTGCTCGGCCAGGCTTGCGTCGTCTGTGCCGACGTATCCTTCCTTGGCTGCCGCCTCGTGGTACATGATGATGCGCTGGCGGCGGAAGATCTGGGGCGTCTGCACAGCCCAGAAGAGCGAGCGGTCAGGCGTGCTCATGACCATCTCGTGGTCCACGATCTTGAGCGTATCGGTCGCAGGATGGGCGCAGACGACGCCTGCAAGCTCAGGTGCGCACCGAAGATGCGCAAGCGCATTCTCAATCGTCGCCCCCGTGATCAGGGGACGCGCGCCGTCATGTATTGCGGTATAGGCAAGCTTCGGGTCCTGTGCAAGCACGCCGAGCCTGCTCGATTCCTGGCGGGTGGCACCGCCCTCGACAATCTTCAAGGATGTCGCGATATGGACCTTGCCCAAGATTGCATCGGCCATCTCGTCTTTCCTGCCTGGCGGGCACACGACGACAATCTGTGCGCAGGAAGGCGCCTCATCGAAGGCAAGGACCGACCAGGCGACAAGCGGGAGGCCGCAGAGCTTCACGAACTGCTTGCCCTCTGAAGCGCCGAAGCGGGTGCCCGAGCCTGCGGCCACGATCACGGCCGCGCAGTCATGGCCGGCTGCCGCCGTGCCGATGAAGGACGCCTTCGTGCCCACCTGGGTGTCGAGAACGAAGCAATCGCCGCTCATGCGCGCTTGCCCCACATCCTGTAGAGGCTGTCCGCAAGGATCGTCGGGTTCTTGACGCCGATGCTGTCGAGCCTCGAGGGGTCTTCCTCGATATCGTCCATGAGCTCCTGGAGAGAACCGAACTCATCGACGATCTTGTCTGCCATGCCTTCATGCACGACAGAGACGCGCGAGAGGGTCCTGAGTCCCAATGGTGTCATGATCGAATCCTCGCCACGGTCGTCGTAGCCCAAGATCGAGGCGATGCGCTTCGGCGAGCGCAGGTCCTTGTTGTTCATCGCATGGAACTTGGCACGGATCGCCTTTGCGTTCTCTTCGGAGGAGTCGAGCGCATAGTCGCGGATCATGAGGTCATATTCCTCATCCATGTCGCCCACGAACTCGTCGCGCTGCATGTCGACGGTCTTGCCTTCGGAGCCAAGCTCGTCGATGCACTTCTGCAGCTGCCCTGCAGCGGTCATGAGCACCTCGAACTGGTAGAAGACCTCCGTGATGTCGCCGAGCGTCACATAGTTGTCAAGCTCGAGCGTCGTGAGACGCAGGAGCGAATGGTCGAGCTGCTGGCGCGTGTTCTGGAGCGTCACGAGCAGCTGGTTCACCGTGCTCATGATCTCTGTCACGGTCCTGAGCTGGAAGCGATAGCCGTTCACGAAGACGGAGACCACATGCCTGCGCTCGGAGACGGAAATCACGACAGCCTTCGTGAGCAGGCTCATGCGTGCCGCCGTGCGGTGGCGCATGCCGGTCTCGGACGTCGGAAGCGACGGATCGGGGTCGAGATGGAAGTTTGCGCGGTAGATCTGCGTGAGCCCCTTGTCGACGACGATGGCGCCATCCATCTTCGCGAGCTCGAACACGCGGTTTGCCGTGAACGAGATATTGAGCGGGAAGCCATCGTTTCCTGCTGCAAGCACGGCATCCGTGTCGCCCACGCAGATGAGGGCGCCGAGATTGCCGGCGATGATCATATCGAGAGCAAGTCGCAGGGAGGTGCCAGGGGCTGTGGCCTTCACAGCCTCCTTGATGCGCTCATCCATGCTCTTTGCGCCTGTCTGGGGCTGGGCCTCCGGACGGCTTGGTTCGGTTCCCTCGGCTTCCATTGCATCGACCCCTTCGCTTGAAGTGCGGACCCGACTCTTTCGTCCGCTACATCATCTTCAGTGTATATGACCGAAGCGGACCGAAGCCCCCAGAACTCGGAGCTTCGGTCCGCATCGAAACATTTGCGCCTTATTCAGGACAGCGGCCCTCTTATGCACCTGCTGTCTCGAGGCCGCTCCCTGCATCTGTCGGAGCCGACTCGGGCAGAGACCAGCTCTCGTGTGCCTGCGGGCCGTCCATGTGGACGCGCTCCATCGGTGCAGGAATCTCCCCCTGGGTCTTCGTGAATGTGAGCTCATCTCCCGCAGCATCCACCTTCACGATGTCGCCGGCAGCCCACTTGCCTTCGAGGAGCTCCTCTGCAAGAGGATCCTCGATCATGGTCTGGATGGCACGACGGAGAGGACGTGCACCGTAGATCTTGTCCGTACCGCGCTTGGCCACAAGGTCGCGCGCTGCATCGGTGAGCTCGATCGACATGCCGTTCGCAATGAGGCGGTTCCTGAGGTCGGAGACCATGAGGTCGACGATGCCACGCAGCTGCGGGGTCGTGAGCGACTTGAAGACGACGATCTCGTCCACACGGTTCAGGAACTCGGGACGGAAGAGCTTCTTGAGCTCGCCCATGACGCGGGAGTGGATCTCCTTGTCGGAAAGGCCATTGGAGTCTCCCGCGAAGCCGAGCGTCGTCGTCTGCGCGATATCCCTGGCGCCGATGTTTGACGTCATGATTATCACGGTGTTCGAGAAGTCGACCTTGCGGCCCTGCCCATCCGTCAGCCTGCCTTCATCGAGGATCTGGAGCAGGATATTGAAGACATCGGGATGCGCCTTCTCGATCTCGTCGAAGAGCACGACGGAGTACGGACGCCTGCGCACGGCCTTCGTGAGCTCGCCGCCCTCGTCGTAGCCCACATATCCTGGAGGGGCACCGACAAGCTTCGATACCTCATGCTTCTCCATGAACTCGGACATGTCGAAGCTGATGAGGGCATCCTCGGAGCCGAACAGGAACTCGGCGAGCGCCTTGGCAAGCTCGGTCTTGCCGACGCCGGAGGGGCCGAGGAAGATGAACGAGCCGCCAGGGCGCCTCGGGTCCTTGAGCGGGCTCCTGCTCCTCCTGATGGCGCGGGCAACAGCAGAGACTGCCTCGTCCTGGCCGATGACACGCTCGTGGAGTGCATCCTCGCAGCGCAGGAGCTTCGAGGCCTCTGCCTCCGTGAGGTTCGAGACGGGGACGCCCGTGATATCGGAGACCACGTCGGCAATGTCCTTCGCCTCGACGGTCACGACATGCTCTTCGAGCTGCTTGTGCCAGGTCTCCTCGAGCTCGTCGCGCTTCTGCGTGAGCTCCTTCTCCTGGTCGCGGTAGCGTGCTGCTTCCTCGTACTCCTGGGTTGCGGCAGCCTTCGCCTTCTCCTGCTTGACGCGGGCAAGCTCCTCGTCGACCTTCGCGACCTCAGGCGGCAGCACCATCTTGTGCACGCGGGTGCGCGCACCCGCCTCGTCGATCACATCGATCGCCTTGTCCGGAAGATAGCGGTCCTGGACATAGCGGATCGAGAGCTGCACCGCTGCCTCGAGCGCCTCGTCCGTATAGTGGACGTGGTGGTGCTTCTCGTAGCGGGACTGCAGTCCCTTCAAGATCTTGAGCGTGTCCTCAGGCGAAGGCTCGCCCACGAAGACCGGCTGGAAGCGGCGCTCGAAGGCGGAATCCTTCTCGATGTGCTTGCGGTACTCGTCGACCGTCGTGGCACCGATGACCTGGATCTCGCCACGGGACAGCGGCGGCTTCAGGATCGAGGCGGCATCGATGGAGCCCTCAGCGGAGCCGGCACCGATGAGGGTATGGATCTCGTCGATGAAGAGAATGTCCTGCTTCGACTCCTCGACCTCGTTGATGACCTTCTTCAGGCGGTCCTCGAACTCGCCACGGTACTTGGAGCCTGCGACGAGCGCTGCGACATCGAGCGTCCAGATCTGCTTGTTGCGCAGGATATCAGGCACGTTGCCTGCGCAGATGAGCTGCGCCAGGCCTTCGGCGATAGCGGTCTTGCCGACGCCCGGGTCGCCCAGGATCATCGGGTTGTTCTTCTGGCGGCGTGCGAGCACCTGCATGACGCGCTCGATCTCGCGGTCGCGGCCGATGACAGGATCGAGCTTGCCATCAGCGGCAAGCTGCGTGAGGTTGCGGCCGTACTCCTTGAGAAGCGAGCCTTCCTGCTGCTGTGCGCCTCCTCCGAAGAGCTCAGGCCCGATGCGTACGCCTGCAGCTTCTGCAGCCTGCTGCGACTGCGGCTCTGCGTCCTTCATGAGCTCGTCCACGGCATTCCTCACGGCATCCCCTGAGATGCCCATGCGGGAGAGCGCCTCCATTGCGACGCCGTTGCCTTCGGAGACGATGCCGAGAAGCAGGTGCTGCGTATCGATATACGTCTGGCCGTGGCTCATTGTCTCGCGGTAGGCATCCTCGAGCACGCGCTTCGCACGCGGCGTGAACGGGATGTGGCCGCCAGGGATGGGCTCGGAGTCATCCTTCGTGATCTCCTTCACGGTCTCGAGCGTCTCCTCGTAGCTCACATCGAGCTGCGCGAGCGCCTGCGCGGCTATGCCATCGCCTTCCTTGATGAGGGCAAGGAGCAGATGCTCGGTGCCGACATACATCTGGCCGAGGCTCTTTGCCTCGTCCTGGGCAAGCGACATCACCTTCCGCGCCTTGTCGGTGAATTTCTCGAACATGTTGGGTCCAACCACCCCTTGTGCATAAGGCCCTGCAGAAGGCTCTCTCCTGCAGGGCGCCGTTTGATTGTCCTTTCTGTACCCACGAGCGCGAATGCTCAATCGCGCATGCCTTCTCCTCAGAAAATTCCTAGCCCGCATATGGCATTTATGAGGAGAGGGAAGGAGAAGCTATGCCAGAGCGACCGGGAAGCGCCTCACGCTCTTTCCCAGAACCTGCTCCAAGGCCCGCACGATTGCCTCATGGTCGAGGCCCTGGTGAAGCCCGCTCACGCCGATGACGGCAGTCAGCTCGCCGTCCGCATAGATCGGGAAGGCCCCTGCCGAGACGAGGCGCTCAGGCGCCTCTGCAAAGAGCGCATCCAAGCCCTCCCCTTCTTTCAGCGCCTCGATCTGCCGGAAGCAGCTTGCATGTCCCGTGGCGAGCGTCTCTGCAATCTTTCCTGCCGCGAAATCGAGGTTCCTTGTCCCTTTGTCGTCGGGCAGCCACTGGAAGACGACCTCCGCATCCGCTGCGCGCACGATCTGCACGACATAGGTCTCCGAGAACTCCTTCTCGAGCCCAGCCAGCGCACATCCAAGCTCCAAGGCAGCAGCCGAATCGAAGCTCTCCTTGTAGCGGAGCACCTGCTCCTGCTCGAGGAGCACCTCCTCGCATGCGGCTGCCTCGCGAGGCGCCACCTCAGGCATCTTCCCCATCGTTTCCTCCTCGAAAGACAAAAGCGCGGCAGGTAGCCAACCACCTGCCGCGCTTCCATTCTCATATGGCCTTAGAGCCTATGCCTCAGTGTCCTCGGCGGGCTTTGCATAGATGTCGCCGACAGGGGCGATGGCCTTCATCGCCTCGAGGACGGACTCCATGCAGGCATTCATGTCCTCGCCGTTGAGCTCGGCGCCGCGCTCCATGACAGCACGGTCGCAGCCGGCAGCGAAGCGCTTGTCCTTGAACTTCTTCTTGAGCGACTTGAGCGGCATGTCTGCGACAGAGCCGGAGGGACGCATCTTGGCAGCAGCCTGGATGAGGCCGGAGAGCTCGTCGGTCGCGAAGAGCACGCGCTCCATCTTGAGCTCAGGCTGGGGCAGCTCGTCGTTGTTGTCTGCGTTGTGCGTCATGATCGCATGCGCAAGCTGCGGCGTGGCGCCAGCTTCGGCCAGGAGCTCAGCCGTCTTGACCGTGTGGTTGGTGACAGACGGGAACTTCTCCCAGTCAAGATCGTGGAGAAGGCCCACGATGCCCCAGAAGTCCACATTCTCCGGGTCGTACTGCTCGGCAAAGTGGCGCATGAGCCCCTCAAGCGTCTCGCCGTGTTCGATGTGGAAGGCGTCGTCGTTGTAGCGCTTCAGAAGGTCGAGCGCCTCATCGCGCGTGATGCCCGCCGTAAGCGTGCCGGACATATCGGCCGCGATGGCAGCCTTGGCGGCCTCAGAGAGGCCCTCCGGCTCCTCTGCAGACTCTTCTGCAGGTGCTTCCTCTGCCTTTTCCTGAGCCTCAGCATGAGCTGCTTCGTCTGCCTTGCGGTCTGCCGTGGCGCCGTCCTCGGCGTTCCTGGCAAGGGCATCGACAGAGGCGGCAGCGTTGTCCGTCTTGTCAGGCAGCTGCGAGGCGATGTCTTCCTTCGTGATCGTCTCGGGCTTCATCTGCGGGAAGAGGAGGACATCGCGGATGGCCGGCTGATCGCAGAACAGCATGATCATGCGGTCGATACCGTAGCCGATGCCGCCTGCAGGAGGCATGCCGTACTCGAGAGCACGCACGTAGTCGTAGTCATAGCCCATGGCCTCGTCGTCGCCGAAGTCCTTGGCAGCGACCTGCTCGGCGAAGCGGCCTGCCTGGTCGACCGGGTCGTTGAGCTCGGAGAAGGCGTTGGCGTACTCATGGCCGCAGATAACGAGCTCGAAGCGGTCCGTCAGGCGCTTGTCCTCGTCCTTGCGCTTCGAGAGCGGGCTCACCTCTTCAGGGTAGTCACAGACAAACGTCGGGTTCACGAGCGTCGCCTCGCCGAGCTCGTCGTAGATCTCGAAGAGGAGCTTGCCGGCGCCCCAGTCCTTCTGCCATTCGATGCCATGGGCGTCGAGGATCTCGCGCAGATGCTCGACGGGCGTATCCATATCGATGTGCTCGCCCACGACCGAGGAGGCCACCTCTGCCAGCGGGATGGATTTCCAGGTGCCGGACATGTCGATCTTCTGCCCCTGATAGGTGATGATCTCCTCGCCCTCTTCGCAGCCCAGGATCTCGCGGGCAATGGTCTTGAAGAGGCCCTGCGTGAGCTCCTTCATGCCTTCGAGGTCGGAGTAGGCGCAGTAGGCCTCCATGGAGGTGAACTCGGGATTGTGCGTGAGGTCCATGCCTTCGTTCCTGAACTGGCGTCCGATCTCGAAGACACGCTCCATGCCGCCGACGATGAGGCGCTTTAGCGGCAGCTCCGTCGCGATGCGCAGGTAGAAGTCACGGTCGAGCGCGTTGAAGTGCGTGACGAACGGCTTTGCGTTCGCACCGCCCAGAATCGAGTGCATGACAGGCGTCTCGACCTCGAGGTAGCCATCTGCCTCCATGTAGCGGCGGATGAGGGAGATGATGGCAGAGCGCCTGCGGAAGACCTCGCGTACCTCGGGGTTCATGATGAGGTCGACATAGCGCTGGCGGTAGCGGACCTCGCGGTCGGTGAGGCCGTGGAACTTCTCGGGAAGCGGGCGCAGGCTCTTGGAGAGGAGCGTGAGCTTCGTCGGCGCGACGGAGAGCTGTCCCCTCTTCGTGCGGACGACGGCACCCGTCGCCTCGACGATGTCGCCGAGGTCGAGCTCGCCCACGAGCGACCAGGACTCGCCGAGCGTGTTCACGCGGCAGAAGAGCTGGATCTGGCCCGTGACATCCTCGAGCACGATGAAGGCGATCTTGCCCTGGTTCCTGAGCGCACGGATGCGGCCGGCGACGGTCACGACGTCTGTCGTGTCCTCGCCTGCAGCGAGGCCTGCATACTTCTCCTCGATGTCCTTTGCATGGGCATCGACGTGGCTTTTGATCGGGTAGGGGTTGATGCCGGCTGCAATCAGCTCCTGGCGGCGTGCCCTTCTCTGTGCGCGCTCATCCAAGAGCGGTGCATCCTGCGTGCGTGCCTCTTCTTCCTGCATGGTGTGTATATCTCCTTCAACATGAAGCACCCCGGCCCCATGGTGTCCCATGGGTTCGGGGCGCAGCGAATCCTATCTGTGCATGCCTTAGCGCGTGACGTTCGTGATCGTGTACTCGCGCACCTTGCCGGAAGGCGAAGAGAAGGAGACATGGTCTCCCACCTCATGGCCAATGACGGCAGCTCCTGCAGGGGACTCGTTCGAGATCTTGTGCTCGAGCGAGTTGGTCTCCGTCGTGCCCACGATCGTGAAGGTCGTCTTCTTGCCCTTGGCATCCGTGAGCTCGACCGTGCAGCCAATGGAGACTTCAAGGCCGTTGGCAGCGTCGATCACCTTGGCAGTTGCAAGAATGGTACGAATCTCGTTGATGCGGGAGGCGTTCTTTGCCTCCTCTTCCTTTGCATCGTCGAACTCCGAGTTCTCGGAAAGGTCGCCGAAATCGCGCGCAACTTTGATGCGCTCGACGATTTCGTCGTGCTTCTCGCCTTCACGGTAGGCAAGCTCGTCGACAAGCTTCTGACGGCCCTCAGGGGTCAAGGTGATTGTGTTTTCCATGCTCTGCTTTCTCACGACCTGGTGCAAGGACTGGTCCGGCGGGACCTGGGGCGAAAAGGGATTACTCGAGCTTTGCGCCGCACTTGGAGCAGAAGGCGTTGTCTGCCGGGTTCTTGGTACCGCACTTCGGGCAGAACTTCACGTTCTCGTCAGCGGCATCGGCGTCAGCATCGGCATCCTCGATCGAGGCCTCGGTCTCGGTAGCCTTCTTCTCGTCGTCCTTGCCTTCGTCGCCCTCCATGCCCTCACGGACATTCTTGACGGTCTTGCCCAGGGCGCTGCCAAGCTTCGGAAGGTTCTTGGGTCCGAAGATGAGCAGGGCAACGACCAGAATAACGATGATTTCCAAAGGTCCGAGGCTCATGCGTTCCCTCTCTTTCACGCTCCGGCTCTTCCGGAGACATTGCTACAAGCACCATAGTATAGCCACGAAGCTGCATATCCGCACCAGAAAGCGGCTCCGAGTCATTATACGCACAGAAACATTCTGCACGAATTGGTACTATTCATGTTGCAGGACAGGCTCAATGTAGCACGCTCGCAATTGAGCGACCGATACAAGAAACCTATCATGCCATCTATAGTTTGGATACCACAGAGCAGGAGCTGACGCAATGGGACAAGAGGCCGCAGGCAAGCGCGATGCCGTGTTCTTCGACCTGGACGATACGCTCTATGACCAGGCGCAGCCCTTCGCATATGCCGTGGAAAAGGTCGTAGGGCCCATTCCCCATGCCACGGCTGCAGACCTCTTCGATACGAGCAGGCGCTACTCCCAGGAAATCTTCTCGGCACTCCGAAACGATCAGCACCCGACCCGCGAGATGTATATCCGCCGCATGCAGAGGACGCTTGCGACCTACGGCGTCACGATCGACGAGAAGACAGCGCTTGCCCTCCAGCATGTCTATGGGACACAGAGCAAGGCTGCCATGAAGCTTGCCCCCGAGATGGAGCGCACGCTCGACTGGTGTGCCGTCCATGTCAGATGCGCTCTTGGCATCATCACAAACGGCCGCGAGGCGCCGCAGCGCCAGAAGATCGAGATCTTGGGCCTTTCCCGCTGGATCTCATCCGACAACGTCTTCATCTCCGACGCTGTAGGCACGGCCAAGCCTTCGCCTGAGATCTTCGAGATGGCCCTTGCACATGCAGGTGCCGACCCCACACACTCGCTCTATATAGGAGACGCCTTCCCGATCGATGTGCTCGGCGCCCACTCCGTGCATATGCCGGTCATCTGGTTCAACCACAGGCTGCGCCGCGCACCCTCAGACCAATTCCCGGCAGAGCATGAGGTACACACGGTACAAGAGCTCGAGGAGCTTGTGAAAAGAATCGTGCCATAGCGACGGGGACCGGAAAGCCAAGCCTTCCGGTCCCCGTCTCCCCATATCTCCCCTGCTCGGGATTCCTACTCGGAATCCTCTGCGTCGAAGTCGTCGTCTTCGTCCGCGTCAGCGAACCACAGATCGTCGAAGTCGCTCGAGACCTGGTCGTAGTCCGCATCCGGGATCTCTGTCACATAGAAGTCTCCGTCGTCCGTCTCGTTGTAGACGTAGAGGTAGACATCTTCAGGGTGCGTCTCGGGAGAGAGCGCCACATACTCGCCGTCGCCGCTCTCGAATACGCCCAGGACCTCGCACTCTTCGGAGGTTCCGTCTTCGTAGTCAAGCGTGATGAACTCGACCTCATCTTCGTCAGCCATGGACTATCCTTTCGCTCGGCTGCATGAAGGGCAGCTAGGCAGCCCCTTCGGGACATATCAAGTGTAGCCGCAGCACTTCTGTACGAAAGGTCCTATCCCTTGAACGGCACCCTCTCACGACGGACGGTTGCCGCGCGTCTTGTTGTAGCCCCGCTCATAGGCACCGGTGGCTGCGATTGCCGTGCGTTCGAGATCGTCGAGCGTGTGGTAGCCCGAGCCCTTGAGGGCGATCATCCTGATCTCGAAATGCGCCCCGTGGACATAGTCGGCATAGACATCGCCATTGCCCTTGCCCGTGAGATGCTGGTTCACGCGCGAGATCACGTTGTGGGCCTGCCCGACATAGCATCTCCCGTCATCCATGTTCGTGAAGATGTAGATGCCGGCAAAGTCATGGGAAAGCACATCGCTTCTGCCCCGCGTGCCTCCTCCATTGCGCATATGGAGGAACTGCTCGGGCGTCAAGGCTTTGGCACCCCGCGAGAGCCGCTTTATCTTCCGCTTTGCCCGTGTGCGGAAGAGCACGGTCCCTGCCGCCCAGACGAGGAGCACGAGGGCAAGCGCAAGAAGGCAGGGCTTTGCCAGCACGTCTGTCGCAACCTCCGCCTCGGCAAGCCACGTCTCCGCATCCGCTGCTTTGGGATAGCTTTCCATCAGCTGCACGAATGCAAGAAATGCTCCTGCCGCCCAGAGGACGAGCAGGAGCACAAGGACACGCATTGCGAAAGAGCGTTTCTGACGTCTTCCCATCAGTCGCACGCGAGGTCCAGGAAAGCCCTCGTGCGGGGATCTTTCGGATGCTCCATGACCTCGTGGGGCGTGCCATCCTCGACAATCTGCCCATCGAAAAGAAGGCAGATCCTGTCGGAGACCGTCTCGGCAAAGCCCATCTCGTGCGTGACGATCCCTACCGCCATGCCCTCTCCCGCAAGCTGGCGGATGAGGTCGTGCATGTCCTTCGTGAGCTTCGGATCGAGGGCGCTTGTTGCCTCATCGAAGTACATGACCTCGGGGTTCATGCAGAGGGCGCGGGCAATGGCAACGCGCTGCTGCTGGCCGCCCGAAAGCTCGCACGGCACGGCACCTTCCCTGCCTTCGAGGCCAAGCCTTCCCAGAAGGTCTTCCGCTTCCCGCCTGACCTCGTCCTCTTTTCTGTGCTGCACGATCAAAGGGGCATCCATTACATTCTGGAGGACAGTGCGGTGCGGGAAGAGGTTGTAGTCCTGGAAGACAAGTCCGAAGCGCATCCTCGCCTCACGCATGGCTGCCTTGTTGTAGACCGCCTTCTCCGCTCCTTCGCAGACCACGGCATCCCCGTAGGCGATGCGTCCTGCATCGAGGGTCTCCAAGAGCGTGAGGCAGCGAAGCATCGTGGACTTGCCGGCACCGGAAGGGCCGATGAGTGACACGACCTCGCCACGGCCGATCTCGAAATCGACGCCGTGCAGGACCTCCTTGTCTCCGAAGGCCTTGCAGGCTCCGGAGAAGCTCACTGCGATATCGCTTCTAGTCATGGTAGTAGTCCATCTTCTTCTCGATGCGGCGCATCACGAACTCGATGAGGAGGCAGGTGACCCAGTAGAAGAGTGCCGCAATGGCAAAGGGTACCATGCTCCTCTGGCTCGCGACGAGGGCGCGGCTCTGCGTGAACATCTCCGCCACGCCGATGGAGAAGGCAAGGGACGTATCCTTCACGAGCGTGACGACCTCGTTGCCCATGGCAGGAAGGATGCGCTTGAACATCTGCGGCAGGATGATGCGGAAGAAGGTCTGGGAGTGCGTGTAGCCCAGGACCTCTGCTGCCTCATACTGTCCGCGCGGAATGGACTGGATGCCGGCACGGTAGATCTCTGCGAAGTAGGCCGCATAGTTCACGATGAAGGCAATCATGCAGGCTGTGAACATGTAGTCCGTGCCCGTCGAGAGGCCGAAGCCGTAATAGGGCAGGAAGAAGACCGCAAACATCTGGAGCATGAGCGGGGTGCCGCGCATGAGCGAGATGTAGAGCTTCACGATGAAGGAGAGCGGCTTTATGTGGGAGAGCCTGCCCAGGGCCACAATGATGCCAAGAGGGATGGAACCCAGAAGCGTCAGGGCAAATATCTCGAGCGACGTGACATAGCCCGTCCCCAGAAGCCCCACCATCGTAGAGAGATCCAAGATCATCACCTTGCACACAAGGCCGCATGCAGCGCATGCTGCATGCGGCTACCAGCTGACAGAAACAGATATGCCTATGCCTTCGGCAGGCACCAGGCCGTATAGGAGACGCCCTGGTCTGCGTACTTCTCGCAGACCTCCTCGACCTTGCCTTCGCTGTCGAGCTTCTGGAGGTCGGCCTCGACGGTCTTGGCAAGAGCCTCGCCAGCATCGTCCTTCTTGAAGCCAACAGCGAAGTGCTCGGAGTTCAGCGCCTCGTCGAGGATCTTGTAGCTCGTGTCGTCGCCTATGTTGTAGACAGCGACCGGATAGTCGACGGCCAGTGCATCATAGGTGCCCTGCTGGAGCATCATGAAGGCCGTGTTGTACTCGCCAATCGTATCGAGCTTTGCAAACGTCTTGCCGAGGTCCGCCTGGTCGCCGCCGTCGACGAGGAGGTAGTAGGCAGCAGAGTCCGTCTGCGTCGCGACATTCTTGCCTGCAAGGTCGGCGAGGCTCTCGATGCCGGAGTCGGCGCGAACGACCACGACCTGGCGGTTCTCCATATAGGGATCGGTGAAGGCGTAGTCGTCCTCGCGCCCCTCGATCGTGAAGCCGTTCCAGATGCAGGTGATCTGGCCAGCATTGAGCATTGCGTCCTTGGAGTCCCAGTTGATGGGCGTGGGCTTGAACTCCCAGCCCTCCATATCGCAGACTGCCTGAGCAAGATCGATATCGAAGCCGGTCGCGTTGCCGTCGTCGCCGATGTAGCCATACGGCGGGAACTCCTGATCGAAGCCCAGGACAAAGGGTCCCGTGAAGCTCGAAGAGCTGGAGCTCGAGCTCGAAGAAGAAGACGAGGACGAAGAGCTGTTTCCGCAGGCAGCAAGAGATGCGAGCGCTGCAAACGAAGCGCAGCTTCCTGCAAGGCCAAGGAACTGGCGGCGGTTCATGGTGGACATGGTCTCCCCTTTCATATGCGGCAGCAGCCTGCCGACCCGTGCGGAACACTTTAGCACAGTAAAGTGCCTGCAGCCCACAGGACCGTATCAGTTCACCTATATGAAATGTGACACGGAGCCTAAAGGCACAGGAAGGCCGGCTGCAGCCGCCCCGGATCGTTGCCCAGATTGCCAGAGGGCGCAGCTCTGCGCTGCTTCATCATGGACCCGCTCGTCCCGCCATCCGGAAGGAGGAGCTGATGGCAGAGATGAAGGCAGAACTGCCTGACGATGAGGTGGCTGCCATCTAGAGATGTGCAGAGCACGATGGCAGATCGGCGTCGGGCTCCATGCGGGATACCGTCCTCGAGAGAATCGAATGCGACAAAAATCTGGCTGCGCTTCGCGAGGCGCTTGCCCAGGATGACAGAACGCGCTATTCCCCTGAGCAGGCCCTGCAGGAGCTGGGTATGCATTGACGCATTGCGCCTTGTGGCTGCACATGGCAGAATCCAGGCCATCCCCCCCGCTGCCAGCCCTGCCAATTCTTCAGCCTTGCCTCTCGGCATCTTTCCCGTAGCATCTATGGAAGAGCTCCCTGCAGCTGCCCTGCTTCGGCACGACCGCGAGCTTCGTTCCCTTGAAAACCATGTAGGAGTCACAGATGCGGTCCAGCTCCTCGGGCTGGTGGGATGCCACAAGGATGGATGCACCTTCTTCTGCCATCCTGAACAGAGCGGCACATCCCCGCTCCGCCTTGTCCGGGTCGAGTGCATTGAGTGGCTCGTCCAGAAGGATATAGCTCGCCTGCGACGCATAGGCCATCGCCAGAAGGAGCTGCCGCTTCATACCCTGCGAATAGGTACGGACCGGACGTCCCGCAAAGCCTTCAATGCCGAGAAGAGCTGCTGCCGTCCCGCTCTCCGCATCCGACTCCCAGAGCTCCTGCACGAGCTTCAGATGGAAGGTCCCCGTCTTCTGCGGATAGAGAAGGGATTCGTCAGAAGGCCCGAAAAAGAGTTTCGTCCGCACGTCCTGCCGCGCATAGACGCTCTCTCCGTCCAGAACGACGCTGCCATGCTTCATGAGCGAGGCCGTGCCCGAAAGAGCACGAAGAAGCGTCGTCTTGCCAAAGCCGTTCGGCGCCACAAGCCCGCAGATGCTCTTGGGCCTGAGCTCGAAACTGGCGTCCTCCAGGATGATATTGCGGCCATACCCGATGGTGGCATGCTGAAGGCTGAGCATCTTCCGTCACGCTCCCTGAGACGCAAGACGCGCTGCCCTGTGCCAGCGCATGGCAGCATCCAGGGCGACAGCGCATAGGACACAGATGGCAGCGCCCACAGCAAGAACGAGGCATCCGAAAGCAGGCGAAAGGGCGACGCTGTCTGCAAGATCCATATAGGGAAAGATGCCGGCATAGCCGACGACCTTGGAGGGACAGGCATAGCTCATGGGAAGGAACGGCACGATTCCGCTCAGGGGAGAGCTTGCCAGATAGTACTGCGGCATCCCAGACAACAGCGCAAGGATCGCAAGGGCCGCAGGGCCGGCAAATGCCTTCCCGAAAATCAGGGAGATAGCGCTCGCAGCGGCAGCCACAAAGCAGCTTGCAAGCACCAGGAGAGCAGCTGTCCATGCCGCACATCCAGCAGCGCTCCAGACGATGGTCTGGCCCACTTGGCTATAGAGCACCGGATAACCCGGATCTCCCAAGCCATTCCGCACAAGAGCTATTGCTGCAGCAGGCACAAGCGTGAGCAGGATTGCCGCTGCAGCACAGAGCATGCTGCACACGGACGATGATACGATGCGGATGGCCGGATCTGCCGCCCGGCCCATGAGCCTTTGCTGCCCCACCACACGCTGCACCAAGAAGGCAATGGCAAGCGAGGGCAGAAGCGCCAGAAGTGCCGGCATGGATGCAGGAGCAAGCGAGATGGCATCCAGAGCCGAAGCATCGAGCGACGTGCCGAGATAGTCAGGATCATCGAGGTCCCGCATCAGCTCAGCAAAGCGCAGGCGCAGCTCGTCCGTATCCCGGTCTCCCGAGAGATATCCTTTGTCGATCATCCCGAGCTCGGCATTGCACCTTCTGATGACTGCATCGTAGAAGCTGCCAGCATCTTCTGCAGTCCCAGCATCTGAAAGCGCCTCTCTGCTTACTGCCATGAGCTCTCTCATATCTTCTGGCATGGATGCAAGGTCTTCCGCAGAAGGTGTCGTCTGTCCCGCGATATCGAGGTTGATGCGCGCCTCGTCCCGGAGCGTCTTTTCTCCGAAGGTCGGGAAGGAGATGAGCAGGGGTGCTGCCATAAGCAGTGCAGAGGCCATGCAGACAGCCCAGAGGCCGCGCTCCGCTACCAGAATCTGGACAAGCCGTCTACCATACCGCACAGTGCATCACCTGGTCTCGGCTAAAAATCCGACAGGAAACGTTTCAGCTTCAGCTCGAAGCATAGGTGATTCAGATGTCTTTCAGTTGGAAGCCCGCTTCATCTCCGGCGAAGCACCCCCCTCGGCGCCCAGCGGCAGGATCGCCCCCGATGGAGGTCCGTCAAGCCGCAGGGACGGAGGTACCCTCCCCGCTTGCAGCAGAAAGGGCATCCGAAGGTTCATGCTATGGCACAGGCTTACTTCCTGCTTCCCGTCGCGACACGCACAGCCTCTTCCACATCGTCCGTGACGACAAGGCGGTCAAGGTCTTCAGACGAGATGTTTCCGGCTTCGAGCACAGAGGTCCGAAGCCAGGAGATGAGGCCCTCCCAGTAGTCTGTCCCCAGAAGCACGAGCGGCGCGTAGCCCGTCTTGTGAGTCTGGATCAAGGTCACGAGCTCGAAGAGCTCATCGAGCGTGCCGAATCCTCCCGGGCAGACGATAGCGCCAGAAGAGTACTTCACGAACATCGTCTTCCTCACGAAGAAGTAGCGGAAGACCATGCCGATATTGACCCACTGGTTGAGCCCCTCTTCATGAGGAAGCTCGATGCCGAGGCCAACCGAGGTGCCGCCTGCCTCATAGGCACCGCGGTTTGCAGCCTCCATGATGCCCGGGCCGCCACCGGTGATCACGGCAAAGCCTGTCTTCGCGATGCCCTTGCCAATCTCCTGTGCCTTCTGGTACATCGGGTCGTCTTCTGGCGTACGTGCAGATCCGAAGACCGCAATGGCAGGCCCCAGCTCTGCAAGCGCACCAAAGCCATCCACGAACTCTGCCTGGATCCTCAGCACCCGCCATGGATCCTCGTGGAGCCAATTGGTATCGTGCTCGGGTGCCAGAAGGTTGCCGGATGTCGTATGTGCCGGCACCATCTTGCCGCGCAGAAGGATCGGGCCCTTCATGTACGACGTGTCAGGGTTCTCTTCCTCAGGACGCTCCCTGTGCGTAGCCACGCTCGTGTGGACCGCGACCAGCTTGTCCTTCAGAGCGTCCTTCTTCTCCGCAGCCTTCTTCGACTTCTTCTTTGCTGCCATATCTCTCCTTGTTCATTATTCAGCGCAGTTCTTTTCAGGGTAGCAGCGCTCTTTCCAATTCCTGTAAGGGTCCCGTACGCAATGCGTGAGCCGGGGTACAATGGCTCCACCACAACGGAAAGGACACCCAGAACATGGCAGAAACGCTCGACTTCACTCGCCCGCTCTCTGAGCTTATGGATACCCATCCTTCTCTCAAGGAAGACCTGCATGAGCTCGATATCGAGGTGGAAGACCCTACCGAGACCATCCCCCAGCTTGCAAAGAGGCTCGACGTCGGTCTCCCCATCATCGCAATGGCGCTCGAGGCTTCCGGATACACGGTCGAGGGCTATGACCCCAAGGACGATGAAGGTGCAGCCGACTCCCCGCTTCCCGATCTCATCGCGGCCCTCTTCGGCGTGGACAGGAACGGCAATCCCCTGCCCGACCCCGACTTCTCGCAGGAGTCCCTCTGCGCGACCGAGCTCGGCCATGAGCCAGCACCGGTGCTTCTCCATATGGAGGATGCTATCCGCCATGCCCAGCAGGAAGGCATCCTGCCGAAGGATGCAGGCATGAAGGGCTGTGGCTGCCAGAAGAACGCTTAGGACAGCACGGCACATCTGGTGAAGAGTGGAAAGACGCCTTGAAGAGTCTTTCCACTCTTTTTCTTTGCGAAACCATGCCACGGCCTGATAGGTTAACTAGCTCGCATAACGCAATGCGTTGAAAACGCGCTAACACGCTGAAACGTTTAGCGCATATGCGCTATTCGGTCCGGAGCATATGCGCCGGCATAGAGCGTGCTGCCTGCCTATACAGGGACAGCCCCCGCGCGAAGCAGGGGCTGTCCCAGGGGAGATAATTGGGGGGAATCGATTCGGGAGATTAGAGCTCGAGGTTCTTGGATGTCTCCTTGCTGAACATGTGGATGACAGAGGTCGGGAACGTGTATTCGACCTTGTCGCCGAGACGGTAGTTGGCAGCGTGGCCGTTGCCCTCCTCCATCATGTTGACGACAGCGATGACATCCTGGCCGAGGCTCGTCATGTGCAGGTGCACCGTGGAGCCCATCATCTCGGACACATCGACCGTGCCCTCGAGGCGCGGGCCATCCGTGACGCCGAGCGTGAGATGCTCAGGACGGACGCCGAGCGTGATGGTCTGGGACTGCACGTCGTGGGAAGCGAGGTTGGCAGCCTTGTCCTTCGGCACCTTGATCGTGACATCGCCGAGCTTGACGGCGTAGTCAGCGCCGGAGCGGACGAGGTCGGCGTCGAAGAAGTTCATCTGCGGCACGCCGATGAAGCCTGCGACGAAGAGGTTGGCCGGCGTCTCGAAGACCTCCTGCGGGGTACCGATCTGCTGGACCTCGCCGTCCTTCATGACGACAATGCGGTCGCCCAAGGTCATTGCCTCGGTCTGGTCGTGCGTGACGTACATGAAGGTCGTATCGATCTTCTGGCGCAGCTTGATGATCTCTGCGCGCATCTGGTTCCTGAGCTTTGCGTCGAGGTTCGAGAGCGGCTCGTCCATGAGGAGGACCTTCGGCTCACGCACGATGGCGCGGCCGATAGCGACACGCTGGCGCTGGCCGCCGGAGAGTGCCTTCGGCTTGCGGTCGAGGTACTGGGTGATGCCCAGGGTCTCTGCAGCCTCGCGGACCTTCTTGTCGATCTCGTCCTTCGGAAGCTTCCTCAGCTTCAGCGGGAATGCCATGTTGTCGTAGACGGTCATGTGCGGGTAGAGGGCGTAGGACTGGAAGACCATTGCGATATCGCGGTCCTTCGGCGCCACGTCGTTCATGAGCTTGCCGTCGATGTAGAGCTCGCCGCCGGAGATGGACTCAAGGCCTGCAACCATGCGCAGGGTCGTGGACTTGCCGCAGCCGGAAGGTCCGACGAGCACGATGAACTCGCGGTCCTTGATCTCGAGGTTGAAGTCCTCGACCGCGACGACGCCCTCGTCCGTGACCTTGAGGTTCGCGTTGTGCTTCTTCTCCGGCTCCTTCTTGCCGAAGTGCTTCTTCTTGGCAGGCTCCGTATTCGGATAGATCTTGGTGATGTGCCTGAGGCTCACATCGGACATGCTACTTACCGTCCCTTCCATAGAGGTGAGTCATCGCAGCGAGGCGCTGGATGAGCTCGGGGCTTGCCTGGCCCGGGAGCAGCCGCCATTGCCAATTGCCGCCCAGAACACCAGGAATATTCATGCGTGACTCAGAACCAAGCTCGAGGTAGTCCTGCATCTGAGCCACAAAGAGATTGGCAATGCTGCTCATGCCGCCGCGGATGAATCCCCAGACGAAGTCCTCGTCGGACTTGATGCCCAGGTAGTCGCACGCCATTGCGACATCTTCCGGTGCCGCCTCGTGCTTCCAGGCGATGAGCGGTGGATTGTCGTGCGTGCCGGTATAGCACACGCAGTTCCAGATATGGCAATGGGGCATGTAGTCCGATCCCCCATCGCGCGAATCGAAGGCAAACTCGAGCACCTTCATGCCCGGGAAGCCGGAATCGAGGAGAAGCTGGCGCACTTCAGGCGTGGGATAGCCCAGGTCCTCGGCGATGAACGTGATGCCGGGGAACTGCTCCTTCAAGAGTCCCACGAGCTTCATGCCCGGACCCTTGACCCAATGTCCGTTGCGTGCCGTCTTCTCGCCGTAAGGCACAGCCCAGTACGACTCGAAGCCGCGGAAGTGGTCGATGCGCAGGGCATCGTAGAGCCTGCCTGCGCCTGCGACGCGCTGGATCCACCAGGCGAAGCCGTCCTTCTCCATTGCGTCGTAGTCGTAGAGGGGGTTGCCCCAGAGCTGGCCGTCGGCGCTGAAGTAGTCAGGAGGAACTCCTGCCACCTCGTAGGGCACGTTCTTCTCGTCGAGCTGGAAGCACTGGGGGTTTGCCCAGACGTCGGCAGAATCCATTGCGACATAGATTGGCATGTCGCCCAGGATCTTCACGCCCTTGGCATGCGCGTAGGCGCGGAGCGCTTCCCACTGCTTGAAGAAGAGGTACTGCACATAGATGTAGTAATCGATATCGTCCTTGAGCTCAGAAGCGTAGCGCTTGAGCGCTTCGGGCTTCCTCAGCCTTGCATCCTCGTCCGGCCACTCGTTCCAGGCGACCATGCCGAAGTGCTCCTTGATGCTCATGAAGAGGGCATAGTCCTCGAGCCAGGTGGAATTGGCCTCGCGGAACTCCTTGACCTCGGCAGCGTCGCGGGAAAGTCCGCGCTTAGCTGCCTTCCGGAGGAGCTTCGGCCTCATCTCATAGAGCAGAGCATAGTCGACGCGCGCCGGATCCTCTCCCCAGGAGATGCCCTCCACCTCGTCTTTCTCGAGGAGCCCGTCTGCGACGAGCAGGTCGAGATCGACGAAGTAGGGGTTTCCTGCGAAGGCCGACGGACTCTGGTAAGGGGAGTCGCCGTAGCTCGTCGGCCCGACGGGAAGGATCTGCCACCAGGACTGCTTGGCGTCGGCGAGGAAGTCCACGAACTCATAGGCTGCCTCGCCCAAGGTGCCGATGCCATGAGGAGAAGGGAGCGACGATATCGGAAGGATGATGCCGCTTGCACGTTTCATGAGATGAAGCCTATCCCTTGACTGCGCCAGCTGCGACACCCTTGATGATGTACTTCTGGCATGCGAAGTAGAAGATGATGACAGGAATGATGGACATGAGGATCAGTGCCATCGTGGCGCCGAGATCGACTGTGCCGTAGGAGCCCTTCAGATACTGGATCTGGATAGGGATCGTGCGGTACTTGTTGATGTCGAGCACCAAGTACGGCAGAAGGTAGTCGTTCCAGACCCACATGATCTCGAGGATGCCGACCGAGATGAGCGTCGGCTTGAGCATCGGGAGCACCACGCAGAAGAACGTACGGACGGGTCCGCAGCCGTCAATGGCGGCAGCTTCCTCGATCTCGAGCGGGATGGACTTGACGAAGCCTGTGAACATGAAGATGGCAAGGCCTGCGCCGAAGCCGAGGTAGATGACAGGAATGGTCCAAGGGGTGTTGAGCTGCAGGGTGTCTGCCGTCTTCGAGAGGGTGAACATGACCATCTGGAAGGGGACGACCATCGAGAAGATGCAGAGGTAGTAGATGATCTTGCAGAACTTCGAATTCACGCGGGCAATGTACCATGCTGCCATCGAGCAGAAGAAGAGGATCAGGAACGTGGAGAGCACGGTGATGAGCGCAGAGTAGCCTGCAGCCATCCAGAAGTTGTAGTTGCCGAACGTGACGCCGGTGATGAAGTTCTGCCAGCCTGCGAAGGACTCTGCCGTCGGCAGGGCGAACGTCTCGGTCTTGACGTAGGTGTTGAGCTTGAACGAGTTGATGACGACAGCGACGACCGGGAGCACCCAGATGAAGCAGATGATGGCGAAGATGACCGCGAGGGCTGTCTTTCCGTGCTTTTCGGACGTGAGCGTCTGCTGTGCTTGCTTCATTACTGCTGCACCTCCCTGGAGCGGGTGTACTTGAGCTGCGCCAGGCCCATGGCGGCAACAAGGATGAAGAAGATCACAGCCTTGGCCTGTGCCACGCCACGGTTCGCAGCGCCTGCCGTGTAGAACGTGTTGTAGATGTTCAGAGCCATCATTTCGGTCGTGTTGATCGTCGAGCCGTCGGCGAGCTGCGTGTACGGCAGGCCGCCCGTGAGCGCGAGGTTCTGATCGAAGAGCTTGAAGCCGTTCGTGAGGGTCAGGAACGTGCAGATCGTGATGGACGGCATGACATTCGGGATGATGACCTTGAAGAGGGTCTGCGCCTTGCTGGCGCCGTCGATCTTCGCTGCCTCGATCATGTCCTCAGGGACAGCCTGGAGGCCTGCGATGTAGATGATCATCATGTAGCCGATCTGCTGCCAGCACATGAGGATGATGAGGCCCCAGAAGCCGTACTTCGTCTCCAGGAGGATCGAGGTGCCGTACTGCTGCAGGATGCCGTCGAAGATCATGGACCAGATGTAGCCGAGGACGATGCCGCCGATCAGGTTAGGCATGAAGAAGATCGTGCGGAAGAGCGTCGATCCCTTGATGCCCTGCGTGAGCACATAGGCAACGAAGAAGGCGATCACGTTGATGAGGACGAGAAGGACGACTGCCGTGAGCGCCGTGTACCAGAACGAATGCTGGAAGGACTGGTCGGTAAGCGCTGCAGCGTAGTTGCTGAGACCGACGAACTTTGCATTGTTCGTCGTCTTGAACGAGCAGAACGACAGGTAGATGCCCTGGATGAACGGCCAGACGAAGCCGATCACGAAGGCAACGGTGACCGGGAGGATGAAGAGCCATGACCACTTCTTCGTGGCACGGATCTGCGAATTCTCGGCCAAAGCCTTGCTTTTCATATCTCACTCCTTTGCTTGGAACGTAAGAGGGGCGGGAACCAGGCGCGGACGCGTCCGGCTCCCGCCCTTGCTGAGACTGATTCAGCTGGCCTTAGCCATTGACCTTCTTGTAGTTGGAAGCCCAACCATCGACGAAGGCGGTCTTGACGTCAGCCCAGGTCGAATCGGAAGGATCTGCCGTGTAGGAGTTCAGAGCAGAGACGAGAGCAGCACGGTAGGCATCGACGTTCGGCTGGAAGTTCGTTGCCCAGTCCATCGTGTAGCAGCCCTTGTCCTGGTACTCCTTGGCATTGTTGAGGTACGGGTTGTCGCCTTCCGGAGAGTTCTTGTACGGGAGGATGCCGAGGTTCTCGACCATGGTCTTGGAAGCGTCAGGATCGGAGACCAGCCAGACCATGAAGTCCATCGTGGCCTTCTTGTCCTCGTCGGAGGCGTTGTCGTTGATGGCCCAGCAGTTCTCGGTGCCGCAGTTCAGGCCGGCGTTCTCCTCGCCGTCAACGCCGCAGTAGTACGGGATGCAGCAGGAGTTTGCAACCTTGCCCTTGAAGTCCTTGTAGCCGAAGGAGCCGGTGAAGATGAAGGCTGCCTTGCCCTCTGCGAACTCGGTCGAAGGATCGTGGCCGCCCGTGGCGAGCGTGTTCGGCTCGACGAGGGAGTTGTTGATGGCGAGGTCGAAGAGCTTCTTGTAGTTCGGCAGATAGTCGCCGGTGATCGTTGCAGGAGCAGACGTCCACTTCGTGCCAGCCTTCTTCTCCTCATAGAAGTACTCGAGGTTGGCAAGGTGGCCAGTGACACGCCAGGAAGCGGAGGAGTCCAGGTCGGTTGCGACGAAGGCGTCGAAGCCGAGCTTGGAAGCGTTCTTGTGGATGTCCTCGACGACGGTCTTGAGGGAGTCGAAGTCCTTGATGTCGTCGACGCTGTGGCCTGCCTTCTCGACGAGGTCCTTGTTCACGACGATGCCGTAGCACTCGTAGCAGTAGCCGATGGAGACGAGCTTGCCGGACTCGTCGTAGAGGTTGTAGTCATTCGTCGTGAGCTCGTTTGCGATGGGGGTGTCGGAGAGGTCCATTGCGTAGTCTGCCCACTCCTTGACGCCGGCCTGGTTGCCGATGACGAAGAGGGTCGGAGCCTCGGACTTGTCCATCTCGGACGTGAGCGTCTGCTCGTAGGTGCCGGAAGCTGCGGTCTGGACCTTGACCTTGACGTTAGGATACTTCTCCATGTAGTCGGAGGCGAGCTTCTGAGCTGCGGTATCGAGCTCAGGCTTGAAGTTCAGCCAATAGACGTTGCCGGAACGGTCGTCGGAGTTGGAGCTGGAAGAGCTCGAGCTCGAAGAATCGGAAGAGCTGGAGTTGCCGCAGGCAGCAAGACCAAGAGCTGCGAGACCTGCGCCGGCGCCACCGACGAACGACCTACGTGTAATCGACTTCATAGGAACTACTCCCCTTTCTTTGTCCGCCCTCCCTGGGCGGATGCCCTACAACGACTTAACGGTTCCACCAAGCCGCGGAGTCGTCTCCAACCGGATATGACGGTTGCCAGCACGTCCCTCAAGCACATCCACCAGAATGCGAACTGCTTCCTCTCCCAGACGATCCTTGGGCTGGCACAAGGTCGTCAGTGTCGGGATGAGGTAATTGGATATCTCGATGCCGTCGATTGCGATGACCGAGACGTCATCGGGCACGCGCTTTCCGGCATCGTAGAGGGCCTTGATAGCTGCGATCGCGAGCGTATCTGCGACCGCGAAGAGTGCGGTGAAATCCTCGCGCCTGTCGGCGAAGTCCTTCACGCACCTATAGGAGGAAGCGAGATCGAAGTCTGCCGCCTCCAGGACGAGATCGGGATCGGGCTCGATGCCCTCCTCGCGCAGCGCCTTGCAGTAGCCTGCATAGCGGCGCTCGGAGATGGAGTGATCTTCCGGGTTGTCCAGAAGGATCGCAATCCTTCTGTGTCCCCTCGAGACCAGGTACTTCACGGCACGCTCGGCCTCTGCCTTGTCGTCGATTGCGACGGAGGAGTAGCTCGAGCGATCGAGGTTGCCGAAATGGTTCGTATACGTGCAGCACACATACGGAACCGTGAGCCCCTGCATCTCTGCCTTCGTATAGTCGTAGCGGCCGCCGAGGAAGATGACGCCGTTCAGGCGCTTGGACTGCACGAGCTCCGTGGCAGCCCTGACCTCGTCGTCGGTCGTGGAGACCTGGTGCAGCACCATCGTGTAGCCCGCTGCCTCGCACCCATGCTCGATCGTGCGGATGATGGGCGTGAAGAAGGGATTCGAGATGCCGCGGACCACAAGGCCAATGGCATTGACCTGGGTGCGGGCAAGGTCTCTGGCTGTGCTGTTCGGCGTGTAGTGCAGGTCGGACACAGCCTTCATGACCTTGTTTCTGACCTCGTCGGAGACGTCGGGATGGTTGTTGAGGACACGGGAGACCGTAGAGACCGAAACGCCGCAGTAGGCTGCGACATCCTTGATGGTCATTGCTCTCCCCTTCCATCCGTTACGTCCACCGATTCGTGAACGGTTGTTCCTGTACGCATAACCGTTTCTGGTATCGTTTCTGGTAGCGTTACCGGAACCGTTGTCTACATAAAACCACCATCCCCTCATTCGGTCAATGCATGTGGGGCGAACGGTATTTTATGAGCGGCGAACGTTCGGAAAAGATTCTGCAAACGGTCTGCAAGGGTCTGGTCATGCCCCTGCAGCACAAGAGAGAGGAAGGACTGCATGGCTGAAAGCACACCTTCTGCCCTGAGGCAGAAGACCATCTATTCCATCTTTGTGAGAAACCATACGAAGGAGGGAACCTTCAGGGCGGCCCAGGCCGACCTCGGTCGCATCCGGGCGCTCGGCACAGACTATATATGGCTCATGCCAATCCATCCCGTCGGCAAGGTTGCCCGCAAGGGAGCGCTCGGCAGCCCCTACGCAATCTCTGACTACCGTGCCATCAATCCCGAGTACGGCACGCTCGAGGACTTCGCCGCCTTCGCCGACGCGGTCCATGCCCTCGGCATGAAGCTCATGATCGATGTGGTCTACAACCACACCTCTCCCGACTCCGTGCTCTGGCAGACACATCCCGAGTGGTTCTACCACAAGCCAGACGGCACGCCCGGAAACCATGTCGGCGACTGGTCTGACATCATCGACCTCGACTACACGCACACAGAGCTCTGGGACTACCAGATCGAGACGCTCTGCCAGTGGGCACACTACGTCGACGGGTTCCGCTGCGACGTGGCGTCGTTCGTGCCCGTGGATTTCTGGAAGCGCGCCCGCGAGGAGGTCGCAAAGGTCCGTCCTGACTGCATCTGGCTCGCCGAGACGGTACACGCCTCCTTCGGCGACCTTATGAGGAGCAAGGGGCTCAGGTGCGCCACGGACGACGAGGACTTCGAGGCCTTCGATATCGAGTATGAATACGATATCCGCGAGCTCTTCGAAGACGTGCTCAAGGGCAAAAAGCCGCTCTCTGCCTGGGCAGAAGCGCTCAATGGCCAGGAGACGCGCTATCCTGCCAACTACGACAAGCTCCGCTTCCTCGAGAACCACGATACGGAGCGCATCGCTTCCTTCGTGCACGACCCGAAGGCGCTTGCCGTCTTCACGGCTCTTGTCTTCTATCTCAAGGGCACGACCTTGATCTACGGCGGCCAGGAAATCGGCTCGACCTTGCGCCCCTCCCTCTTCGATAAGGACACGGTCCTCTGGGACTGGAGGCGCGCAGAGCTCGACGGACGCGACCTTTCCGACCTTATGGCACGCATGTCGAAGATCGCACACGAAGTCCTCGGCGGCGATGACACGTTCCAGGCAGCTGCAGACGACGAGCGGGGCATCATGATCTGCCGCCGCGACGGCTTGCACCCGACGCTTGGCATCTTCCCGCTCAGGGGAAGGGACGCAGTGGCTGCCGTCGATCTTCCTGACGGCACCTATCGAAATCTCGTCACGGGCCAGCCTGTGACGGTATCCGATGGCACGGTCTCCCTTCCGGGCTGCGCCTGCATCATCGAGCGCTAGGCATCCCATAGAGCTACGCAGAAGGCCCCGCACGCCACAAAGAGGCGTGCGGGGCCTTCTCTTGCCTCTCTGTCGCTCTTACTGCTCGCGCAGGTAGTTCAGGAACGTGAGGGCAGCAAGCGAGAGCCCCTGCCCCAGGCGGTGCACCATATACATCGTGCGGAAGGCACGAATCTCGAGATGGTGGATCTCGAGCGTATCGGGGAGCTTTCCCAAGGCAAGCATCGGCAGAAGCGAGATGCCCAAGCCTGCATCGATGAGGGCAAGTATCGCATTGAAGTCAGACGTCTCGCAGCGCACGACCGCGTGCCTGAGCTCCTTCTGGAGAAGAGGGGCCGTCTCGGTATCTGCGATGAAGCGCTCGTCCTTCAGAAGGTCGATGGGGATGGAGCTGCGTCCCTCTCCGAAGTGCCCGCGCTTCGAGACGACGACGATCTCATCCTTGTGGAAGAGCTTCGAGGAGAAGGAAGCAGGATCGAGCTTCTTCGGCACGAAGGCCACATCGACCGCACCCTCCGTGAGGAGCTTCTCCGCCTCGCCGTACGTCGACTCCGTGATATCGATCTCGATGTTGGGATGGTCCTCGGCAAAGGCGCCAAGCGGGCGTGCAAGCTTCCAGGACACGATAGAGGAGGGGGCAGCGATGCTCACGTTTCCCGACTCGAGGCCATTGATATCGTCGACCTTCATGGTGAGGCACTCGAACGACTGCACGACGGCGCGTGCCTCGGGCAGGAGCCTTTCCCCTTCCTTCGTGAGCCTTACCGTGCCTCCCGCCCTCTCGAACAGGCGCACGCCCCAGTCCTCTTCAAGCCCCTGCACCATGCGGCTCACCGATGACTGCGTATAGCCAAGCTGCTGGGCCGTACGGGTGAAGCTTCCGCATTCTGCTGCCTTCACGAATGCCTGGAACTTGTGGATGTTGGCCTCCATGCAATCCCTCTCATTCCGCTTCGGCTCCGGCATGCCGGAGCGCAGCTGCGCATTGAGAGCGCCATGGGCTACAGGCCGCATCCGCACTCCTGCGTCTTCCAAGAGTCTATCTTCTACCACGGAATGGCCGGCATGCAGTTTCAATCTCTGGCACGGGTCTCCCGCTGCCGTTCACGGCACAATTTCCACCGTCCGGGATGCAGAACCCATAGTCTTATGGAGACAAGGTTCACACAGCCGTCTCTTTGGAGCATATATCTGCCACATCGGAGCAACGCAAAAAGGCCGGGCCTCCGAAGAGGCCCGGCCCACACCATCGATCTGTTTCGGGACCTAGATTCCCAGGGGCACCTTACAGGGCGCCCTTGATCATGATGTCGCCTTCCTTCATGATGACGTCCATCTTGTCCGGGTCGAGGTCGCGGATCTCCTTCAGAGGATCGCCGTTGACGACGAGGATGTCGGCGAGCTTGCCAGCCTCGACGGAGCCGAAGTCGTTCTCGTGGTGCACCATCTTGGCGCCGTTGAGGGTAGCTGCGACGATGGCATCCATGTTCGGGATCTCGCAGTGCTCGACCCAGGCGTATACCTCATCGAGCGTCGTGTAGCCGTACGGCGTGGAGAAGCTGAAGGAGTCGGAGCCGACCGTCAGCGTGACGCCGAGCTTGTAGGCGCGGTTGAGGTTTGCATAGGAGCGGGCAATGCCCTTCTCTGCATTGTTCTTGCCAGGCCACTTGTCGAGCTCGGGCGTCCACTCGGGAGGATACGTCGCGTACCAGGACGGCAGGAAGCCGACCGTCGGCGTGAAGAACGTGCCCTGCTGTGCCATGAGGTCCATGGTCTTGTCGTCGAGCTCGAAGCCGTGGATCAGCTGCTCTGCGCCGAAGCGGACGGAGTCATAGGCGGCAGAGATCGAGTTGTAGGAGTGAGACCAGACCGGGATGCCGACCATTGCGCACTCGTCGCAGACAGCCTTGATCTCTTCCGTGCTCATGAGCTGGGCACGTCCCGAGTCCCAGCGCCAGATGCCGCCGCCGGTTGCCCAGATCTTGATTGCGTCAGGGTTCTCGCGCAGGCGCATGCGGATGGCGTGGCGGAGCTCCCACGGACCATCTACCTGGTCACCCCAAGGATGGCCGTTCTTCGACATCTCGAACGGAAGCTTGTGGCAGTCGCCGTGTCCTGCCGTGCGGCAGAAGCCGAGGCCGGTTGCGAAGATGCGCGGGCCCTTCATGACGCCCATGTTGACGAGGTCACGGATGGCGATGCCGTTGCGGCCGATCTCGCAGACCGTCGTGAGGCCGTGGGTGACGGCGTCGTAGGCCTGCTTGACGGCGCATGCCTGCTTCTGTGCGACCGTCTCGATGACCCAGTCATTGTCGTTGTCCGTGAGGTTGCCGGAGAAGTGGATGTGGGTATCGATGATGCCCGGCATGACCGTCTTGCCGGTCGCGTCGATGATCTCGTACCCCTCAGGAATCTCCGTGGCCTCGCCGGCATACGTGATCTTCTTGTCGTCCACCAGGACAAGGGAATCCTCGACCGGAGACGCGCCGGTGCCGTCGACGAGCTTGCCGCCCTTGATAGCATACTTTGCCATTGCAAATCCTCCCAATCTTTCCAACCACGTTTCTTGACCAGCTATGCGTCGCCTTGTGGCGTATGCATACGTTTGGAGCTATGCAGCGTGCTTTGCTGCGGGGTGCGTGTCGGCTTCCATGTGCTTGTTGCCGAAGGCAACGAGGATGACGACGCCGATGAGGATCCAGGCACCCGTGATAATCCACTCGACCGTGTCGAGGGCTGCAGGGCTCATAGGCACGACCATGAGGCCGATGATGATGAGGCCGGCGATGATGGCGCAGGCGATGATGGGCTTGCCGCCATTGACCTTGTAGGGCCTCGGCAGATCCGGCTCGGTCTTGCGCAGCTTCAGGCAGGCGAAGCCGGCCATCGTGCAGGCGAAGATGAAGCCGAGCGATGCGACGTTCGTGAGCGGCACGAGCATGTTCCTGCCGAGGAAGGGGCCGACGAGCGTCAGCACTGCCATGACCGTGTTGGCCTTCTTCGGAGCGCCCGAGACAGGATCGAGCTCTGCGAACGAGGAGGGAATCATTTCCTTCCTGCCCATGGCGAGCATGAGGCGGGCAGAAGCACCGAAGAACGAGTTCATGGGGCCGAGAGGGCCGAGCGTGCCGATGATGAGCATCGCGATGTAGAAGAAGATGTTGATGCGCTCGAGGACGGCCAGGGCAGGCACGGAGGACTTCACGAACTCATGCCAGTCGATGATCGTGCCGAACGAGTAGATGCAGACGAGGTAGAAGGCACCCGAAGCAAGAAGCGCGATGGCCGGGATCAGGCCGAACTTCTTCCAGTCGAGGTTCGCGGAGGCTTCCTCCGCCTGCTGCGGAATCGTGTCGAATCCTGCATAGAAGAACGGCGTCATGACCAGGACTGCGACGATGCCGCCCAGAAGCGAGGTCGCCTCGGTGGAGCTGCCGCCTGCCGCGTCATGCACCTGCGAGAACACCGGAAGCGCATTCGAGGGGGATCCCGTCATGAACGAGATGACCATGGCCAGCACCATGCCGCACAGAAGCGCCTTCGTGAGGAAGCTCGAGAGCTTCGCGGCTGCGCCGGCACCATGGAAGTTGAGGTAGATGACGAGGATGGCAGCAGCGAGCGCGATGACAGTCGGCCAGAGATAGACATCGGCGCCGAGAATCGTGTAGAGCTTCACGGAACGCAGCCATGCAAGGGCCGGGAACTCGGCGAAGCGGTCCGTCAGGAGCGTGGAGATCGCGATTGCCTCCCAGGGGCACAGCGGTGCATTGCCGAGCAGAAGCATCCAGCCGGTGAAGAAGCCGAGCTTGCGGCCGAACGTGCGGTCCACATACTCGATGATGCCGCCGGAAATCGGGATGGCTGCCGTCAGCTCGCCGAAGCACATGCCGATCGGCACGAGGAACACGGCACCGATCGCGAATGCGATCATGGCCGGAATCGGGCCGCCGCCCAGAACCATCCAGTCGCCTACCAGCAGCACCCATCCGGTTCCGATGATGGCGCCGAAGCCGATCGTGAAGAAGTTGAAGAGCGTCAGCTCCTTCTTCATGCCCCCTTCTGCCGGTGCAGTCTCTGCCATATCTCTCTCCCCTCGCATGCACTCGCCCTGAAGGCGAAGATCCAGTTTGCGGGCAAGATGTGCCCGGTGCCTTGTCTTCGGCACAATTCAATGTTCGGAGAATCGCCTGTATTTCGCAAAGGTTTCGGGGATGCTGCAGGGCCGAGAGGGAGAATGCGGACCCTGAGCGGATTATGTTCGCAAAGGCTAACATAGCAATGCACGCTAGGGGTCATTCGGATGCTACATCACCGCAGGTAGATGCCTATATATGAGATGCCGTTCATCCGTTTTGAAAAAACGGCAAACGGTTTTCAGATTGCGAACAGGAACGCCCGAAATATGAGCAGAGGCCCCTCCCGAGCAAACGATTGCCGGAAGGGGCCGTGACTACGATATGGGACGCGGGTCTACGCGAACTGGGAGCGGTAGAGCTCTGCATACACGCCGTGCGCCCTCAGCAGCTCCTCATGGGTGCCCTGCTCCACGATCGTGCCGTGGTCCATGACGAGGATGAGATCGGCATCGACGATTGTCGAGAGGCGGTGCGCAATCACGAAGGACGTCCTGTTCTCCATGATGGCCTCCATAGCGCGGGTGATGGCCTGCTCAGTCCTCGTGTCGACGCTCGAGGTGGCCTCGTCGAGGATGAGCATCGCAGGGTCTGCGAGCATGGCGCGGGCAATCGTCAGGAGCTGGCGCTGTCCCTGCGAGATGCCTTCTCCGTCTGCTGTCACCATCGTGTCATAGCCCTTGGGAAGCGTCCTCACGAAGAAGTCCACATGCGCTGCCTTCGCCGCCGCCTCGATCTCCTCGTGCGTGGCGTCGGGCCTGCCGTAGGCGATATTCTCTGCAATCGTGCCCTCGAAGAGCCAGGTGTCCTGGAGCACCATGCCGAACTGGCGTCTGAGCTCGTGGCGCGGAATATCCCTGATATCGACGCCGTCGAGCGTGATGGTGCCGCCGTCTATCTCATAGAAGCGCATGAGGAGATTGATGAGGGTCGTCTTGCCGGCACCCGTAGCGCCGACGATGGCGACCTTCTCCCCTGGCTCTGCGACAAGCGACACGTCGTGCATGAGCGTCTTCTCCGGACGATAGCCGAAGCGCACATGGGAGAACTCGATGCGACCACGCACCGGCTCGGGAAGCTCAGCGGGCTTCTCGGGGTCAGGCACGATCTCGTCCTCATCAAGCAGGTCGAAGACGCGCTCCGCTGCCGCCAAGGCACCCTGGAGCATGTTGACCGTGAGCGAGAGCTCGGTCAAGGGTTCCGAAGCTTCCGTCACATACTGGAAGAAGGCCTGGAAGACGCCTATCGTCATGCTCCCCTGAAGCAGCATGCCGCCTGCCATGATGCCGATCGTGACCTGTGCCAGGCGCACGATGAAGCGGATGGCAGGAGAGATCGCATTCGTGAGGAAGTCGGCATGCGCGCTCTCACGGGCAAGCGCCTCTGCCTCCGCCTCGATCGTAGCCTCGGTCTTGGCCTCGAGGCCATAGGCGGCAACGACGGCACGTCCTGCATAGGCTTCCTCGACAGAGCCCGTGAGCGTGCCGAGCAGTGCCTGGCGCTTTGCTGCCACATAGATCGTGCGTCCTGCCACGATCTTTGTCACGAGGAACGTGGCTGCCGCAAAGGCGACGAAGACAAGCGTCAGGAAGATGTTGTAGGTGAGCATCATGATCACGGAGCCTGCAAGCATCGTGGCCGCGATGATGAGCTGGAGGAGCCCGCGCTGCAGGACCTCGGAGATCTTGTCGAGGTCGTTCGTCGCACGCGAGATCGTATCTCCCGGCTGGTGTGCATCATAGTAGGCAAGCGGAAGACGCCCGAGCTTGTCTGCAATGCGCTCGCGGAGCTTGAGGTTGAGGCGCTCTGCGAAGGACTGCATGACCAGGGACTGGAGGGCATAGAAAGCCCAGGCGAAGGTCCAGATGCCAAGGTAGGCCAAGATCTCCTCCCCGCCATCACCGATCCTCACGACATAGACCTCTCCTGCTGCAAACGCAGCCTGGATGTTCTTCCAGATGAGGTCCACAAGGCCCGCCGAGTAGGCGACCGCCCAGAGCGTTCCCACCACATAGAAGATGGCAGAGATCGATGCCACGACAAGGCGCCACCTCTGGTCTCCTGCAACCTCCCAGAGACGCTTCGCGGTCTCCCAGGGGTGCTCGGGCACCTCCTCTTCGAGCTCTTCGTCGGAAAGGGAAAGGGCCTTCTTCTGCTCTTCATTCTTTCGGCCTTCATGCTTCTTCTCAGCGCGCTGCATCTGCGCCACCTCCCCTCTCCTGGGACTCGACAATGTCTCGATAGTCCTGGCAGCTCTCCATGAGCTCGTCGTGCGTGCCGATGCCGGAGATCTCGCCGTCCTTCAAGACCACGATCTTCGCTGCATCGCGGATCGTCGAGACGCGCTGGGCAATGATCAGGACCGCCGCATCGGAAAGCTCATGCGAAAGGGCATGCCGAAGAGCTGCATCGGTCTTGTAGTCAAGTGCCGAGAACGAGTCATCGAAGATATAGAGATCTGCCTTCCTTGTGAGCGCACGTGCAATCGCCAGGCGCTGGCGCTGGCCGCCCGAGAAGTTCTTGCCGCCCTGGGCGACAGGAGCTGCGAGCCCTTCGGGAAGCTCTCGCACGAAGCTGGCCTGCGCGATATCGAGCGCATGCCAGAGCTCGTCGAGTGTGGCCTCGAGTGCGCCGTCACGCAGGTTCTCTGCAATGGTGCCGCTGAAGAGCCAGGCTGTCTGCGGCACATAGGCGATGCGGGACCTCAGATCCTTCTGCCTGATGTTCCTGATATCGTGGCCCAGGAACTCCGCCTTGCCTTCCGTCACATCGTGGAAGCGCAGCAGGAGCTTTGCAATCGTCGACTTGCCCGATCCCGTATTGCCGATGATGGCAGTGACAGCACCACGCGGAATCGTGAAGTCCATGTCCTTGAGCGTATCCTCCGAGGCATCCGCAAAGCGGAAGGAGGCATGGTCGAAGGAGGCGACGTCCTGGACGTCTGTGCCATCGAGCTCTTCCGGCGTTACGGGGTCCTGGATGGCAGGCACAGCCGTGAGCACTTCCTGCGCACGCGCCATGCATGCCATGGCTCGAGGCATCTGCAGAAGCGCGAACTGCGCCATCATCGAGAACCAGAGGATGAGGATCGCGTACTGCACAAGCGCCGAGATCGAGCCAATCTGCATCGCATGGGCGCCGACACGATCGGCGCCGAGCCAGAAGATCGCGAACTCGACGAAGTTCATGAAGCAGAAGCAGGTGGCATCCGTGATTGCGAAAATGAAGTTCACGCGGATGGCGTTTCTGGCATAGTCCTCGAACGTCTCGTCGAGGCGCTTCTTGGCATGTTCCTCCTTGCCGAAGGCACGGATCACGCGCGTGCCGGTGATGGCCTCGCGCAGGCGCGCGTTCATGCGGTCGATGAAGCCCTGGAGCCGAAGGAAGATCGGTGCCGACTTCTTGATGGCAAGGGCGGAGATTGCAAGGATCACAGCCGTCACAAGAAGGAGGAGCTGTCCCATCACGGCGTCTGTCGAATAGGCAAGCACGATTGCGACGACGCAGGTCACCGGGAAGGGGGCAAGCATCACGAATGACATGAGCAGCGTCTGCTGCACGACGTTGGCATCAGAGAGCGTGCGCGTGATCATGGAGCCCGTGCCGATCTGGGCAAACTCCGTGCCGGAAAGGTCGAGCGACTTCTTATAGACCGCCACCCTCAGATCGCGTCCCACATTGGCAGCAAAGCGCGAGGCTATCCAGTATGAGGCGACGCATCCTCCCGAGCCTATGACCGAAGCAAGCAGCATGGCTGTGCCATGGTGGATGAGCTCAGGCGTTCCTGCCCCCTCAATGGCAGCATTCATGAGAGCAGAGAGCTCTGTCGGAATGAAGAGCATGCCGCAGATATCGCAGAGCAGAAGCACGAGCGCAGCTACAGCCATCCCTCTGTAGGGACGTGCCAGCTTCACGAGAAGCGCCCATGAGGACTTCCTCTCAGCGGCTTTCGTCATTTCCATTTTCTGTCTCCTCCTTCCTTTTCTCTCTCAGAGCATCGATCTGACGGTCGATTGCCTCCGCATAGGCCCCGACGAGGCGGACAAGCTCTTCCTGGTCATGGGCCGAAAGGCCCGCAAATGCCCGCGTCTCTGCCTCCATGGCAGGAACGAGCCGCTCCTCGCAGAGGGCACGTCCCGCTTCGGTCAGGAGCACGACCTTGCACTTGCGGCTTCCCTCCTCGAACTCGAGGCGCACAAGCCCCTTTGCCTCGAGCGACTTGATAGCCGTATTGACGGTCTGCCGCGAGTAGGCAAAGGACTGCGCAAGCGAGCGCTGCGTCGCCTTGCCGCCGCAGTAGACGATCTCATAGAGCATCCAGTAGGCAGCATCAGACAGCCCGCAGCCCCGTGCCAGCTCATAGTAGAGGCGGTCCGACTCGCGGTAGAGCACGTCGAGATCTCGTGCGGTCGGTGCGTGGGCAGTTTCCTGCCCGTCTTCCCTCTCCATCGTTCCTCATTTTCATCCGGTTTCGGACAATGCGGAAGGTACATTAATCCGTATCCGGACAATTGTCAATGAGCTGCTGGAACTTTCTTGAGGTTCTTCCGAACTCCAGAAATCCCGATTCCGGTGTCTTGCCCTGGCCTCGGTATATGCACCCCGAATGAGGGCACGTAATCCATCAGAAGAAGATTTCAATACCGCAGCGCCGCTGCGGCTGGAGGTGCACCATGAACGGAACAATGCTGCAGGGATTCTCGTGGTACCTCGATGCGGATGGCACGCACTGGCGCCGCATCGCCGAGGATGCGCAGCTCTTTGCCGACAATGGCATCACAGCCGTCTGGCTGCCTCCGGCCTACAAGGGCTCTGCCGGCGGGGTGGATGTCGGCTACGGCGTCTACGACACCTACGATCTGGGCGAGTTCGACCAGAAGGGATCTGTCCGCACGAAGTACGGCACGAAGGAAGAATACCAGGCTGCCATCAATGCCCTCCATGATGCAGGTGTCCAGGCGCTCGGCGACATCGTGCTGGACCACCGGCTCGGCGCAGATGCGACTGAAGAGGTCACAGCCCAGGAGATGGACTCGAGGAATCGCGAGAACCCCATCGCAGCGCCCCGCCAGATCCAGGCGTGGACCCGCTTCACATTCCCGGGACGCCACGGCAAGTACTCCGACTTCCAATGGGACTGGAACGACTTCCACGCGGTGGACTGGGACGAGGCCACAAAGAGAAGCGGCATCTATCTCTTCTCCGGCAAGCACTGGAGCGAGCAGGTCGACCACCGCGACAACGGCAACTACGACTACCTCATGGGTGCCGATGTCGACGAGATGTATGAGCCGGTCTACAACGAGCTCCTGAAGTGGGGCAGATGGTATCTCACGGCCTGCGACCTCGATGGCTTCCGTCTCGATGCCTGCAAGCATATGGACAGGCAGTTCTACCTCGACTGGCTCCCGACCCTTCGCTACGAGTTCGGCCGCGAGCTCTTCACGGTCGGCGAATACTGGTCTCCCGATGTGGGCGAGCTCGAGAGCTACCTTGGCCAGGAGAAGATCATGAGCCTCTTCGATGTGCCGCTCCACTACCACCTGTTTGCCGCCTCGAGCTCCTTCGGCGATTTCGACCTCAGGACCCTCTTCGAAGGCACGCTCGTCTCGGCAGATTCCTGGCACGCTGTCACATTCGTCGAGAACCATGACACGCAGCCGGGACAGGCCCTCCAGTCCTTCGTGCAGAGCTGGTTCAAGCCAGCTGCCTATGCGCTCATCCTCCTTCGCCAGGATGGCTATCCCTGTGTCTTCTACGGCGACCTCTTTGGCATGCCGAACGACGGCAACATCCCGGCTGTCCGCGAGCTGCCACTTCTCATGGAGCTGAGGCAGCGCTTTGCCTATGGGCAGCAGTATGACTACCTCGACGATCCCGACACGATCGGCTGGACACGCGAAGGCGACGCCGACCACGGCATGGCGGGCCTCGCCGTCATCCTCACGGACAGGAACGGCGGCAGGAAGCATATGTATATCGGGCCGAACCACACAGGCGAGCATTGGTGCTCTGTCATCGGCCCTGAAGACTTCCCCATCGTCGGTGACGATGGTTGCATCGACTGTACCTGTGCACCGGGATCCATGAGCGTCTATCTGCCCGAACGTGCAGCAGAGGTGCTGGCAAACGACACGATCCGCTACAGCCGCGATGCACCCCGCGACCTCACGAAGGAGCTGCCGACGCCTGAAGAAGCCCTCCACCTCGCAGAGAAGTTCGAGGAGAAGGCAGAGGACGACGGCACTGAGGCCTAGAGTCCCATCTCGTACCACGCAATGAGATCGTCCACGACGAGGCCGTAGGACTTGACACCTTCGGTCTCGCCGAAGCTCTTGAGATAGCTGTTGTTGACAGAGGTTCCGACCTCTTCGAACGTCCCCTCATAGGCCGCATAGTGCTCCTGCGTGGCGGCACGGTCCGCAAAGACAAGCCTTGTGCCGCTCTCATTGGCAGAAAGCGCCTCTGCGACCACGTCCTGGGCACGTGCCGAATCCTGGGAGTAGAGGGCATTCAGGCAGTAGGCAAAGGCGTCATAATAGCCCGAGTAGACGAAGCGGACATCCTCGCTCGTGCTGGATGCGAGGAAGGCTGCGAAATTGGCGTCTTCCTCGCTTGCGATGCCGAGACGATGTGCCGCCTCATGGCACATCGTGAATGGCAGCTCTGCCGCTGCATCATCGGCAGGCACGCTCGCCTCGCCTGTTGCCGCCCAATACATGCCGGTATGTCCGCTATAGAGGAGCGGCTCTCCGAAGAGCACAAGCTCCTTCACGGGCGCCGTGCTGCCCGAGAGGAAGGGATACTGCTCCGAGAGCACAGTGTATGAGGAGCCGGCAATCTGTCCCAGCTCGGAGAAGTCCTGCTCTGCGAGCGATCCGTCGTCGTTTCTGGAGACAGACGCAGCTGCATCGGCGGCACGCCCCAGGTAGTAGCCTGTAGCTTCTGCAAGCTCGTCTTCCGAGTACTCATGCACGGGCAGGTCCATCTCTTCTGCAAGCGTCGGCCCATAGTGGTTGAGCGCCCACCCGTCCACGGCAAGCGCTGCGACAGCCGCCAGGAAAAGAAGCGTCCAGGATGCCCACGGAAGGAGCTTCTCGCGCTTCCAGAGCCTCCGTATGAGCGTGAAGACAATCCAGATGGCCGCTGCCACAAGGCCGAAGTCCCAGAGAGCGAAAGGTGCCCACGATGTAAGCCCGGCAAGGACGGAGGCAAGGCTCCTCGAGAAGTCGCGGTAGGCCGGGAAATAGGAGTCCGGCGAACTAGAAAAAAGAAGCATCAGGATGGGGCAGGAGGCAAGAAGGACGCAGGCCAGAGCCAGACGCACACGCGCCCAGACCGGGCGCTCCTCCTTCTTGGTACGTCTGCGCGTGCCTTTCCTCTTCTTCCCCATCGTTTCCTTTCCAGCTAGTCTTCCTCTTTGTTCCCGCGCTTCCTGAGACGCACGAATCCGATCACAGAGACCAGCACGACAGAGGCACCCAGGAAGACGAAGAGCCAACCTGCCGGGATGAGCCAGAAGCTCTCATGCAGGATGCCCTCTGCATCGATATATTCCACGGCATGCGCCTTCACGAACCAGAGCGCAATTCCTGCGAGCATGAGCACGGCACCCATGGCAGCTGCCAGCTCGAAACGCTGTTCCCTCGCACCGTCTGCTCCATCACGTACAAGCTTTTCCTTCATCTCGCTCTTTCCATCCTTTCCGAGGATCAGGGTGTCGAGAGAGATGCCATAGGCCTCAGAGATGCACACGATCGCCTCGATATCGGGCAGGTTCTTGCCCCGCTCCCAGTTCGAGACCGGCCGCCTCGTCACGCCGGGCGCATCTGCCAGCTCCTGCTGTGTCAGATGATGCTCTGCACGCAGCTCCTTCAGTGCTTCTATGATCTCTGCCATGGCACTCCCTCCTCTCCTCGGATGAGCATGGAGAAGCTCAGTCCAGCATACAGGAAAGCATCCCCTGCATGCGGCCTTAAGCCCAGCAAGGCGTGCTTGCTCTGCCTTGTATCAGGCCTTATGCACTGCAGCGCTTTCTGCCTCAGCCGCTTTCTCTGCCTCATCGAAGCTCTTCAGGCACCCTCTTGCCATGGGTATCGTCACGGCAAAGGTGATGAGATCGGAGACGGGCTGCGCGATCTGGAGACCGAAGAGGCCAAGCGTGTGGGAGAGGATCGTGACGACGGGACCAAGGACAAGCCCCAAGCGGCAGGCGCCGAGAATCGTGGCGCTCCACATATGTCCAGAGGTCTGGAGCATGAAGTTCGTGATCATGGAGGCACCGGTAAGCGCGATCGAGAACGACGCAAGCCGGAGCGTCAGCGTGCCTACCGCGACGACCTCAGGGTCGTCCCGGAAGAAGCCGATGAGGTTCGGTGCGGAGATGCAGGTGACGATGCCTATGGCCAGGACCGAGATGGAAGCTGCCTTGAGCGAGAAGAAGTACCCCTTGCGCACGCGGTCATAGCGCTTCGCGCCGATGTTATAGCCAAGGACTGGCTGGTAGCCCTGGCCGATGCCGATCTGCACATAGTTGCCGACGCCCGTGATCCTCTGGACGACCGCCATAGCGGCAACGGCCGCATCACCGAAGGGGGCCGCCGCATCGTTCAGGAGCGTCGTCGCGACACCGAGCATGCACTGGCGGACGAACGACGGCACGCCGCCGTTGTTGATCTCCCGGAAGAGGGCCTTCGAGAAGCGGACATATTTCCTCGAGAGCGGGGTCGTGCCGATCTTCTGCATCTCCGCGACGAGGAGGCAGAAGCTTATGAACTGGCAGATGATATTCGCAAGCGCAGAGCCCGCAATCCCCATGCCCGCCCCGAAGATGAGGAGAGGCGAGAGGAAGATGTTGAGCACGGTGCCGCACATGATCGCAAGCATCGAGAAGAGGCTCTCCCCCTCGAAGCGCAGCTGCATGTTGAGCATGAGGGAGCTGCACATCCAGGGAGCGCCGAGAAGGATGATGCCGATGAAGGACTTGGCATAAGGAAGTATCGTGGGCGTCGCTCCTGCGACGCGGCAGAGGGGCCCGAGGAAGAGATTTCCCAGAAGCGCAATCAGGATGCCGCAGGCAAACGTGCAGACAATGCCCGTGGATGCCATCACGCAGGCATCCTCTTCCCGGTGGGCCCCGAGGTCGCGCGAGATTGCATTGCCTGTGCCCTGGCCGAAGTAGAAGCCAACGCCCTGGATAGCCGTCATTGCGACGAAGGCGATGCCTATGGCGCCAGAGGCCGAAGTATTGATCCTGCCGACGAAATAGGTGTCGGCGAGGTTGTAGACCACAGTCACGAGGTTCGAGAGGATCGATGGCCAGGCCATCGACAGGACGAGGGGGCCGACCGGCCTCTCCGTCATCTCCCTGTATCTCTCTTCTGCTCGCATGGCGGCACGTGCCACGAGCATCTGCTTCAAGTTCTTCATAGTGTCCCATGGTACGCGCATCAGGTTTCTGCCAGAGTACGGGTCCCGATTTCAAGAAGTCGGCGCATTTCCTCGCTTCTTCAATTTTATATTGTGCGCAATTATATTTTGCGCTATATTATCCTCGAAAAGAAGCCAAGCTCTCAAGGAGGACCTATGTCGCCCATCACCATCATTCTCGCCGTGCTTGTCGCAGCGGAGTTCTGCTTCATCTTCTATCTCGAGACCATCGCCACGACCTCTGCCCGCACCGCCAAGGTCTTCAACATGACTCAAGAGGAGCTTTCGCGCGACTCCGTCTCCACCCTCTTCAAGAACCAGGGCGTCTACAACGGTCTCATTGCCGTGCTTGTAATCTGCGCGCTTCTCCTCCAGAGCCCCCTTGCGCTCATCTTCCTCATGCTCTATATCATCTGCGTAGCAGCCTACGGAGCTGTGAGCTCGAATCCGAAGATCCTGCTCCAGCAGGGCGGCCTTGCCATTCTCTGCCTCCTGAGCTGCATCATCCTCTAAGCATCAGGAAGAAGTGTCATGCCATGAAGCCAGCGCCAAGCATCGAGGAGTCCACACGGTCTGACAGGCTCTGGTATATAAAGGACCGCTTCCCCTGCATCGCAGACTGCGACCAGTGCGGCTTCTGCGCTGCCTACCATGGGCAGGACCCGACCGAAGCCTATTCAGACTACATAGAGGGCAAGGCAGAGTTTCTGGAAGTCTCTCTGCGCTACAGGCCGTAAGAGCACAGGAGGGCGGAGCTCAGGCTCCGCCCTCCTTCTTCATGCTCAGAGCCTGTCGAGGAAGTTCACAATGCCCATCTCGGCATGTCGCCTCGAAGCATAGAGGAAAAAGACTCCCAGGAAGAGCGCTGCCGCATCCTTGGCAGCATTGCTGCGGGGCTCGAGCGTCTGAGGTCCCAGGTGCCTTCCCCACCATCTCGGGAAGACAGCCCTGAGAGCGAGAAAGATGAGGCAGCCGATGACAGCGCCCAAGGTATTGGCAATGAGGTCGTCGATGTCCGTGACGCGGAAGTTCAGGAGCTGCGAGAGCTCGATTGCAAGCGAGAAGAGAAAGCCGAAGAGCGCTGCATGTCCGATCCGGTCGAAGCCTTCCCAGCAGCAGGGAAGCAGGAGCCCGAGCGGCACGAAGAGCACGACATTGAGTGCCCAGGCCGTCCAGTTCAGATAGGCATCGAAGGGCACGAGATTGATGTTCAGCATCGTCCGGAGCGATGTGCCACGCCAGAGATCTGCGAAGGTCCCTACCCCGCAGATCCAGAGAATGGAGAAGAGACAGATACCGAAGAGGGCGACCGCCAGCCGATGCGCCCACATGCTGGGCCGCTTGGACGCGGACGTCTGCTTGCGGCGAGCGGAGACATGGCTCCTGTGCGCATTCACGCCGGAAGCGATTGCGTAAGGGACAAGAGCGCATACTGCCTCATAGCCAAGTGCCACGATTGCACGCATGGATGTCTGCCTCCTCCGCTTTCAGATTCGCTCTCGGAGAGGCAAGCATAGCAGCAGAGAGGCTGCCTGCATCCTTATCACACAGGAAGTGACCAGGCTGCCCATATCCATAATCGCTCTGCGCCACACCGCAAGGTTTCCGGCATTCCGGATTCCCAGTTCTGGCCACCTTTTCCAATTGCCGCTTATCCGCTTGCCGCCTGCTCTTCCGCTTGCCCCTTGTCGCTTTCCCCAACAGAGTCGTACGGCACATCCGCTGGCCTCTTAGACGGCTTGCCAGGTTTCCTGAAATTTCTAGCAAGCATAGTTTTCCTAAGATTGCAAAAGATATCAAGGAAGCGTTGGCAGAGAGGAGGGATGCAGTGGCAGCACGCATCAATCCCTTCACACTTGGATCCGGTCGGGTCTCGCCTGTCATGGCAGGCTACGGCAATGCGATAGAGAGCATCGAAGATGCCTTCCGGAATGGCCCTGGGGACCCAAACCTGACAGGCATCTTTGACGGCGCACGCGGAGCCGGCAAGACAGCGCTTCTGACGCTGCCTGCAGATGCAGCAGAAGAGCGCGGCTGGATTGCTGCACGTGTTTCAGCTGTTCCTGGCACGCTGGAAGACATCCTCGTGCAGGCGGGAAAGGGGCGCTCTGACGATGTCTCGCGCACGCATCAGCTCTATAGGCACGAGGGAAGCCGGCACGCTGGGACAGGAAGAGGACGGCCGCAACTGGAGGTCCCGTCTTGAGAGCCTGCTCGATGCTCTTGAAGCTTCCGGCACAGGTCTCCTGATAATGGTCGACGACGTGCGCGACTTTGATGAGATGGTGCAGCTTGCATCGGTCTATCAGCATCTTGTATCTGCAGGCAGAAGGATTTCACTCCTTATGGCGGGCCTTCCCTCTGAGGTGTCGCGCATCCTCAATGACCAGCCAATCTCTTTCCTTCGCAGAGCCACACGCTACCATCTTGGCCGTATCGACGACGCGGACATGCGGAAGGCTCCCGCAGGGACCATCGAAAGCGGCGGCAGGACAATCGAAGCATATGCCCTCGAAGCAGCCATGAATGCTTTAGGCGGCTTCCCTTTCATGATGCAGCTCGTCGGCTACCGCATGCGGACCCAGGCTGAAGGAGATGCAATCGATCTTTCTGCAGCCGAACGTGGCATCGAGACCGCGCAGCAGGAAATGCGCATGAACATCCTGGAGACCACCTATCAGGAGCTTTCCGATATGGATATCGCTTTCATAGAGGCGATGCTTCCCGGCGAAGGGCCCAGCTCGACCGCCGAGATTGCCAGACGCATGGGAAAGCTCGGCCTATGCCTCCCAATACCGCAGGCGCCTGCTTGAGGAGGGCGTCATCGGCATGTCCGGACGCGGAAAGGCAAGCTTCGAGCTGCCAGGGTGGCGGGCATTCATAGAGGAGAAGCTCGAAGGGGGCGGAATCTGCAAAGGCCTTCTCGCCTTCTTATGAAAGAAGCCGGAGGAATTGCTCCCTCCGGCTATCATTTCAAATGGTCGGGTTGACTGGATTTGAACCAGCGACCTCTCGGTCCCGAACCGAGCGCTCTACCAAGCTGAGCCACAACCCGTCAGCAGACGGTACTTTAACAGAAAATCTGGCTCGAGTCGACCACTTTTGAAGAAATTGCCCACCAATTTCTGTTTTCTTTTGCGTCGCAGGCCACTTTTTCGGCTGCAGAGGCACTGTCGCAGATAGCAAAAAGGCAGGCTCCTGAGCCGCTGACCTGCGCATTCAGGACATGAGGGCGAGATCTCAGCCACGCAAGCGCACGCCCGAGCTCCGGCTCGAGAGCAATCGCTGCGGCAGCAAGATTGTTTGTGGACTTTTCCACAATCGCATCCTGATTGCCTGTCTTGAGTGCCTCGAGATAGGGCACAAGCGGCGGCAGTGCCTGAGGGTCGCGGTCGAAGGCTGCATAGGCATCCTGGGCACAGGATCCCATGACAGGAGGACGTACGACCGCAAGTGCGAGCTGAGGCGTCGGGAACTGTTCCTGGAGCACATCGCCCGCGCCGGCAAGATAGCTCACGTCGGGCTTCAGGAAGAACGCGACATCGGCTCCGATGCTTCGGGCGATATCCACAACACGGGCATCTTCCGGGTCTATGCCCCAGAGCTGGCAGGCGCCACGCAGCGCTGCCCCCGCATCGGTCGAGGACCCTCCCATGCCGCTTCTTTCGGGGATATGGCGCTCGATATGGACCGCAAAGGCAGGATCATGCCCAAACGCCTTTCCAAGCGCCTCTACGGCACGATAGGTCGTCGTATCGTCCATATGCGCCCTGATGCCCGGCTCGCAGGTGACGCTCAGTCCCTCAGCAGGCGTGAGCGTGACCACATCGCCGAAGTCGAGGGCCGCCATGACAGAATCGACGCGGTGATAGCCACGTTCGTCCCTGTCTGTATGGACACCGAGATAGAGATTGATCTTGGCAGGCGCCTTCACGGCGAGGATATCCACCTTGCGCACCTCCGCTCCGAGATTCATGTATGCAAAAAGAGATGCCCCGGAACAGCTGCTCCGGGGCATCAGGGGTTCTCAGCTGCTTCCCTCTATCTTAGAGGGCTGCAGCGCACATGCAGGCTACTCTTCTGCGACGTAGTCGAAGAGGCGCTCGCCGGTATCGGCGTCGAAGACCTCCACACCGCCCGTCAGCACATCGACATACTGATAGGACTGGCGGTCCTTGCGGCCGCGGCGCTCCTCGATCTCGACGACGAACAGCGACGGATGCACCTGTACAAGGACGCCGGTTCCCTCTACAATACGGGAACGGCCCATGTTGGCACGCACCTTGATGCGCTGGCCCTCGAGTGACTTGAGCTTGTCGTGAATCTCGTCCACACGGTTGACGGGCGGCATATCGATATCCATGAAACGGCCTCCTGACTTTCTGTACGGCTGTTCAAAATTCAGCAAGATGCTATCTTACACCTGTCCATAGACCCTTCACATTCTGGGCCTCTGACCTTGGCGGAAGCGTGAAGAGGCGCTGCAAAGCTTAAAGGTCTCACCGTATTGCACAAGAGGTGTACACTCGCCTTGTCTAGCAAACAGACAGTGTATGAAGGAGTGCATCCTATGCATCAGGAACGCATCCAGGCCGTGCTGGCAAACCTGGAGAAGCAGGGCTGCCATCAGGCCGTGGTCTCTGACCCCACATCCATCTTCTATCTCACGGGCTACTACACGGAGCCCTACGAGCGCTTCCTTGCGCTCTACGTGAGCCCGAAGGAGTGCGTGCTCTTCGCGAACCGCCTCTTCCCGGACGCCACGCCTTTCTGCCCCGAGGTCGTCGTGCACGACGATACGGAAGATCCGCTGCCGGCACTGATCGAGCACATCGACCACACCTCCGCGCTCGGCCTCGACAAGATCTTCCCGGCACGCTGGGTGCTGCCCCTGATCGATGCGAAGGCAGCTCCGTCCTTCATTCTTGCCTCCAAAGCCGTGGACGACGCACGCTCTATCAAGAGCGCTGAAGAGCAGGAGCTCATGCGCGAAGCCTCGCGCGTGAACGACAAGGCAATGGAGTGGCTCAAGAGCCAGATCAAAGAGGGCGTTACCGAGCAGAGCATCGCAGAGGGCCTCCTTGGCACCTACCGCTCGCTTGGTGCCCAGGACCACTCATTCGCCCCGATCGTGAGCTTCGGCGCCAATGCGGCAGATCCTCACCACGAGCCGGATGGCACCGTCCTCAAGCGTGGCGACATGGTGCTCTACGATGTGGGCTGCAGGAAGGATGCCTACTGCTCCGATATGACCCGTACCTTCTTCACGGCAGAGCCGACCGAAGAGGAGAAGCGTGTCTACGAGACCGTGCGTCATGCCAACGAGGCGGCAGAGGCCCTCGTGAAGCCAGGCGTCACGTTTGCAGAGATCGACCTCTGCGCTCGCCACATCATCGAGGACGCAGGGTATGGTCCCTACTTCACGCACCGTCTGGGACACCAGATCGGCCTCAACGACCACGAGCCGGGAGATGTCTCCGCAACGCACGATGAGGCAGTGCGTCCAGGCCAGTGCTTCTCGATCGAGCCGGGCATCTATATCCCGGGCAGGATCGGCGTCCGCATCGAGGATCTCGTAATCGTGACCGAGGACGGCTGCGAAGTCCTGAACTCCTACCCGAAGGGAATCCAGGTCGTCGATCTCTGAGAGACAGTCCATCCTTCCAAAGAGCAGGGCAGCCCCGTCCCGGATCTTTCCGGGACGGGGCTGCATTCTCTGCACCGGATTTCTGGAAATGTCCAGGGCATCGCAAGCGCCCGATGTGGAGGCGCTGCCTCCGCGCCCTGTCCCAGCCTCTGCAGGGCAGCATAGGGCGCTCCATGCCATGGCAGCTCAGGGCATCATCCCTGGCGCGG
>NZ_JBEVTM010000008.1:0-109508 GCF_040884255.1 Olsenella sp. AGMB03486 | reverse complement strand
CAATTCCGCGATTCCAGATTCTAGGACGGAGGCCTCCTTCTTTCCCGCAGGAGTGCCTTCAGGCAATCAGGTGCTTACACCAACATTGCCGACACTACCGTCGTTCCGAAGGATGTGCCTTGGGCAAGGTTCCAGATTCTTGCTCCCTGGGCAAAGATTTTCAATCTCGATTTCATCCGCAGGAACAATCTGAAGTTCGTTCCGCTTGTGCTTGGCGATGACGACCATTTCGTGACGGTTGCCTACTCCTATGCAAACAAGGTCGCAATCCTTCCGTATGCCGGCTACAACTTCATCTGCAATACGGAGAGCATCACAAATACGAAGCACAAGGGCCTGCGCAGGGATATCGAGCTCACTGAGCTGCTCGATCGCATCGATGCTGATGTCCACAAGCACGACGAGCTGCTGAATCTGCACTATCTGAAGCTCGGTGTCTACTACATGCTTCACTCAGGCCGCCTTGCCACGAAAGAGCGCTTCATGGAAGAGCATGCCAAGCTCATCAATTGGTACAAGCAGCACAATGTGCCTCTCAGATACCCGGTGACCAGCATCGCCACTTCCGATCCCCTCAAGATACGCCTTGCTGTCAAGGGCTATGTCATCCTGACCAAGCTACATCTTATGGGCGTCTTTGCAAGCTTCTACTGCAAGGGTGTCGTAAAAGAATAGCTCTCTGGAGACAGATGCGAGAAATGCAGCCCTCTTGGCGATATCGCCAGGGGGCTGCATGCTTCTGCTGCAGATATGCTATCTGACTCTATGCCTTCAGCTTCTTGTTGTGGAAGAGCCGGAAGAGGGACATCGCAGCCCCCGCCAGAGAGGCGATGATCACGACGTAGTTGATGCCCTGCATATCGAAGGCTGCTTCCAGAGGAATCATGGTTGCAAGCGTGATGATGAGCGCTGCTGCAGCACTGATGAACGCGCCCTTGATATCACGGCAAAGGACAAGGACGTCAGACAGGTAATAGAGTAGCGCCAGGGCGCTTGTGCTGATGAGGACGTTCGTGAAGAGATAGGTATAGCCTTCGACCTTCTGCCCATAGACAAGATTCAGGAGCGGAGGGCCAATCAAGGACAGGAGCGCTACGCATGCAACTATGAGCACTGCCATAACGAGCAAGGTCTTCTTGAAGAAGGGGAGGAAAGACTCCTTCGGGGAGTCATTCCACTTCTCTGACAGAGGCACAAGAGCCGGAGCATAGAGATAGCGTGCCGCTGCCTGGATGAGAACAGCAGGAGTGGCTACGGCAGCATAGATGCCAAGGCGCTCGCTGCCATAGGCATTGGCGTAGTACTGGCGGGCAACCGAGACAATCATGCCGAGGAAGAGGATCTCGAGCACGATGGGGAGACACTCGACAAGCAGGTTCTTTGCCTGTTCTGCCTTGATGTTGGGGTGGATGTCATCGATGCGCCCTGCGTGAGGGATGTCATAGAAGATCGTTACGATGAGACCGGCGGGGAACATGGCAAGAATCGCGAGGACGATGTTCTGCGAGAAGTAGAGACTGAGCGAGAAAGCGAGAACGATGATGACACCGCGGATGAATTGGGAGATGCCGATATAGTCCATGCGCTCACCACGCTGGTCTACGCCGTAGAGGACATCGCAGAACGATTCATCGATCTTGAAGAGAAGATAGGCAAAGACGGCGATGAGAGTCAGACTGTCTGGAGAGACGGCTACAGAATAGATGCCGATGACAACAAGGCCGATGAGAAGGGTGATGAGCCTGAAGTCTACATAGTTTCTCTGGGGGTATTTCCCCCTGACATCCGATACCTGATAGGTCCGCATGCTGTAAGTGCCGATTGCCGAGAACATATTGCCAATGGTCATGGCAAACGACAGGATGCCAGAGTCGCTGTAGCCATTAGAGAGGATGACTACAAGGACCGTGGTAATCCATAGGCAGCCCTGATAAGTAAGGCTGCCTATAGTGTTGTAGAGCATGTTTTTCTTGATATCGAGAGGCTTTGGCTGGTTGTCCGCCATGGGCTACTACCACTTGATATCGATGCCGAAATGGCTGATGACAGCACTGTAGACAGAGAGGAAGGCAGGAAGGAGCCCGAGCTTGTAGAACCTCGAGACTGTCAGAAGCCTCTTGAATGTCTTGCCGTGGAGGCGTGCGTACTGACCATTGATGTAGGGGGAATCATGCCAGGTGGGGAAGTTCTCGTTCAGGAACTCTGTGCACTTCTGGATGGTTGCCCTAAGGTCGCAGTCAGGAGAGGCGGCAAGGCGGTAGTTGAACGAGATGCCGAGATGCAGGAAAGCAGCAGCATCGAGTGCCTCCTGCTTGCCCTTCGGAGCATGATGCGCGGTATAGCGCTCCTTGACCTCCTTGAAGGCCTCGTATGTCGGCTCGATCTGCTGGGGCTTTACCGTCTGGATGATGGAATCGGAGCGGACCATATAGTTCACAAGGGATTCCGGCACGAAGACGACTTCGCCATTCATCTCGAGATAGGCAAGCCAATGGAAGAGGAGGTCGTCGAGCACGGGAGGCTTTGTCGGCAGGTCTTCGAGGGACTTGAGCACGCTTGCACGGAAGATCTTGTTCCAAGGAGCGCCATTGAGCTCGAGGAGGCGTCCTGGATCCTGGCTGATCTTGAAGGGGCTGCGCTCGTCGCACATCTCGCGGGAGAGGACCTTGCCGGTTGCAAGGTCGGTTCTCGAGAAGCCGCAGACAGCGATATCTGCATCTGCACCCTTCGCTGCGTCATAGAGGTCCTGGAGGAAGTTCGGTTCTGCATAGTCATCGCTGTCGAGGAAGCCGATGTATTCGCCTCGGGCCTTTGCGATGCCGTCCCAGCGGCCACGCCAGACGCCTTCGTTCTTCTTGTCGATGATGACGATGCGATCGGGATAGCGGGACTGCCACTCCTTCAGGATATCGATGCAGTGGTCGGGAGAGCCATCGTTGATGAAGATGAGCTCATAGCTATCAAGCGTCTGCCCTACGAGCGAAGCGATGCATTTCGGGAGATACTTCTCCACCTTGTAGCAGGGAATGATGACGCTGACTTTCGGGCTTCCATTAATCATGGCAAATACTCCTGAACAGCGAAGGCAAAGGATTTAAATAGCATCAAACAATATTACAGAGACCGCACTGCAAAAGAAACGTGCAGGTGAAACAACTACAGAAGATATGCCTATACTGTTCTGCCAACAAGAAAGTGCTGCTATTGGCACCCCACTCGACTGCAGCGGATTGTTGTATCCCTTATCTGGAACCCGCTGAAAAGAACCAAGAATAGCATTCGATATAATATTTCCGACTTTACAGAGCCTGCTTTAAGCAATAGGGAACCAGATATCTCGATTGGAATAAGGGAAATGTACATCGGCTTTTTGCTTGCAATAGTATTTCTGTTTCTTCCTGGATGCGTGTTGGTGCAGGCGCTCAATATTAAAGTGCAGTTGCCGCTCGCAATCATCATGGCCCCAGTTGTGAGCGCGGCATATTATGGTCTGCTTGGCACGGCATATACCATAGCCGGCATTCAATCATCTCCAGCTACTCTGTTGGCTCCTATTGCGATTCTGCTTGCTGTCGAGCTTGTCCTGTATTTGAAGGACGGAAATCGTCGCGCTTTCATCAAGAAAGATGAAGCAGCGGCGATTGTATTATATGCAGCCGTCGGAGTTCTCATTGGCTGGTATGTATTTGTTCGCTCGCTCACGAGCCATAGCGGAATGGTTGAACAGTACGATGTGGTTTTCCACGCCAACCTTATTCGGAAGTTCATCGAAACCGGCAATTTCTCGTGCATTGGGGTAAATGTCGGGACGCTTGATGCTTCCTTCTATGGAAGTAGCGCCACTGGATTCTATCCGGCTGCGTGGCATGAAGTGGTGGCTCTGGTAGTGATATCTACTGGCATACCGCTGACCATGGCAATGAATGCAGTGAATTGGGTCTATTGCAGTGTGGTGTTCCCAGCCGGCATGCTGGGACTCTTTAAGGTCGTCTTCAAGGATGACAGACAGAAGATTTTAATTGGTTCGATAGCTCCCCTCGCCTTTACAGCTTTTCCATGGAGAGACTTGCTGTGGGGGCCCATCTTTCCGAATACGGCTTCTTTCTGCTGCATGCCGGCAGTAACTGTTGCCTTCATGCTTTTCTTTTCATCGGATGGCATTGCGATAGGCAAAGGGAAACTTCTTGCGGCAGGTGTCGTGGGAATTGCCGGGCTTGGCATGCTGCAGCCAAATGCCGTCTTTGCAGCTGCGGTCTTCGTTGTCTTCTACATAATGCATATCATGAACAGCCCAGAGAACGCCAATGGGCTGGCCATGCATTCCAGGGGGAAGAATCACGCCGCTCGCAATCGCAGGCTATTGTCGCTGCTGCTCTTTGTTGCCTGCATTGTAGTTTGGACGTTGCTGTATAGAAGTTCTTTCATGCATGGAGTAGTTTCCTACAGCGATTGGACTGCGTACACAACTGCAGTACAGGCTTTTGTAAATATCCTCACGCAGTCTTACATGATGGGGATGGGATATTACACATTTCCGCAGCTGTGTCTGGCGGCAGTTGTGTTGCTGGGCTTTGCTACAGCACTCCTGCGCAGAGAGACAAGGTGGCTTGCTGCGCCATACAGCTTTTTCTGCATCGCCTTCATCATCAACGTATCGACGGATGGCTTCCTCAAGCGCTATCTGACTGGATTCTGGTACTCGGATCCGAATCGCATAGCTGCAATCTGCGCAATCATGGCAATGCCATTTGCAGTGATTGGACTCTCGCTTCTGTACATGTGGGTACGAGCAATTATCGCCAGATATTCGGATGTGCCTGAGAAGCTGCATGGTGCTTTGCCTGCACTATGCGTCGCTGCAGTTTTTCTCCTGATGAATTACTATCCAAACTATATCAATCCTTCAGATGGCGCTGCTGTGACTACTGCTTTTGGCGAGATTCGCAGTCAATACGAGATTGCATATCAAAAGTTGTCACCGTATACGGAGTCCGAAGAAGCTTTCGCGCGGCAATGCCTGGAGATTCTTCCTCAAGATGCCCTTGTTATCAATAATCCGGGCGATGGCAGTGTCATTGCATATGGCTTTGATGGTCTTCATGTCATGTACGATGAGGTCGAAACGGGAGTGAATGCCTCGGCCGCTGCGGATTCTTCCGAAAGTCAGATTATCCGCAGCTCTCTCGTTGACATAGCAAACAATTCTGCGGTGAAAGAAGCTGTGGCCGATACGGGAGCCAAATACATCATTCTGCTTTCCAGGGACGATGGGGATACGTCGGCAACGAACAAATTTGTGGCTGATGAGTGGGCAGGAATCTCGTCTATAAATGATGAGACGCCAGGGTTCAAGCTGCTGCTGTCAGATGGCCAGATGCGCCTATATGAGATAGAGGAGTAGAGGAGGCAAAGCCGGTACTGGCTTTGCCTGGCTCAATCTGGCAATCGGACATGTATGCATCAATCCTGAAGATATTGAAACGGCAGCATCCTGTGGCATAGAATACCCTGAGGTCTGCATTGTCAAAGACGCAATGGCGTGCCCATAAATGCTTCCATGGAATAGCTTCATGCCATAAGGAGAATGTCTTGAAAATCCTTGCTATCATTCCCGCCTACAACGAAGAGGAATGTCTGGCAAATACTGTTTCAGAGCTCACATCCGTCTGTCCAGATATCGATTATCTGGTCGTGAACGATGGCTCGCATGATCGGACGCCTGAGATATGCGATGAGCTGCATCTGAACCACATCGATATACCGGTCAACTGCGGTCTTACATCAGGCGTCAAGGCAGGCATGAAGTATGCCTACCGCCACGACTACGATGCCGCCGTACAGTTCGATGCCGATGGACAGCATATGCCTGAATACATCAGCAAGATGGCTGATGCCATGCAGGAGCAGAATGCTGACATTGTCATCGCTTCCCGCAATCTTGCGGGTGGTGGCGCGGTTGGTGCCCGTGGTACTGGTGCCAAGCTCATCACAGCGCTCATCAAGCATGCAACGAAGCAGACTATTACAGATCCAACCTCCGGCATGCGCATGTATGACCGCAAGATGATCGAGATTTTTACACGTGATTTCGATATCTCTCCTGAGCCGGATACCATCTCCCTGTTTATCAGGAAGGGTGCCAAGGTCATCGAGATTCCCGCCGAGATGCGTGAGCGCCAAGGCGGAACCAGCTATCTCAGGTACTTCAGTGCCATCTCCTACATGGCGCGCACCTGCCTGTCCCTGCTGCTCTTCCAATGGTTTAGATAGGATTGCCTGATATGTCTCCTGTATTGCGTGTCGTGCTTATAGTCGGATCGCTCCTTGCTCTCTGGGTTGTTATCAACCGTGTGCGCAAGAAGAAGATTCGCATTGCAGACTCCGTCTATTGGGTCGTCTGCGCTGTACTCATGATTCTCTTCGCAGTCTTTCCGGGCATTGCATTCTTCTTTGCCGGCCTTCTGGGCTTCCTTTCGCCAAGCAACTTTGTCTTCTGCATGATCATCGTCCTCATGCTTGTGAAGCTCTTCAACATGGCCTGCGATATCTCCAAGCTGACTGACAAGGTAGAGCAGCTGGCACAGGAACTCGCCCTTCATGAGAAAGAGAATGAAGACAAGGGAATGTAGAAGCGGCTGTTTGATGCAAAGAAGAGAAGGCCTCGGATCCGTCTGATCTGAGGCCTTCTGCTTATCCTGTGTCTGCCTCTGTGCTAGTCGATGCCGAGATAGCCTTTCCAGAAGTCAATGGAGGTCAGATAATCCTTTGCGCCTTGGTATTCCTTTCTGAGCCTGTCCTTGTTCTGGTTGTAGTACTTGAGGTCATTCTGGTAGCGGCTCCAGATCTGCTTTGCCCTATCGGCATTCTTGTGGCGGATGATGCCTTTCTTGTTGTAGTTGTCGATAGCGATGAGCGTATCGGCACCGAAGAGCTTGCCTTCCTGGTAGGACCAGCCTACGCCGTGGATGACGGGCACGGAGTTCGTGAATGGCTTCAGATTGCCCCAGAGCTGGCCATTGAGCGACTTGCGCTCGAGCGCACGGAGCGCCACATTCTCGACGCGGCCGACGTTTGCCTTCTTCATCGGGATATCGTCGGTGATTGCGTTGGGGGAAAGGTCGTAGATATCGACCTTGCATTCCTTCAGTGCCTGCTCTCGCAGCTCGTCAAACGGAAGAAGCTTTTCCTTCTTCCTGTTTGCTGCCATGAAGGTCTTCTTGCCGATGCCCTTCTGAGCAATGAACTTCGGACCCTTGAAGAAGTCTTCGATGCCCTCGAGAACGAGCTCTGCGTCGTCGTAGTTGAACTTGCAGAGATCGATCATCATCTCATGGTCGATCTCCTTGAAGAAGTCCGTGAGAGGGGCGACGCCGGTCGTGAACTGTCCGATGAGGCCATTGCGGGTGACCTGGTATCTCTCGACTGCTGCGCTGTAGCGCATGAAGAAGACGAGATGCCAGACACAGATGCCGTTCATGGACATGAACCTTGGCTTGGCCCTGAGCGCGTATTCGGCATCATCGAAGCGCACGAAGAAGGGAAGTGGGAGGCCGATCCTCTTGATGGTGGAGACAGGAATGCAGCAGAACCACCAGCCAGCATAGCGCTGCTGGAGGTCTGCGAAGATTTCCCCTTCATAAGAGAATGTCTCGCAGGAAATGGCTTCGTTCAAGGCGCTGACACGCAGAGGCGGCTTGTCGGGCATATAGTTGCCCTTTACCGTCATGTGTCCTGTATCTTCCCAGTGCTGGTCCGGCTCGTCGTAGTTCATCATCGAGCCTGAGACGAACGCCTCGGAGTACTTGTCGTTCGTGATGGAAAGCAGGTTGAAGGTACGGATGATGCTCTCGGGGGAGACCTCCACATCGTCATCCATCAGAAGGATGTTCGTGACATCGCCCGATTCGAGAGCCTTGATCATGCCGAACGTGAAGCCGCCCGAGCCGCCGACATTGTCATTCGGGAAGACTGTGATGTTCTTCGAGCTCAGCTTCTCTGCATCGAGGGTGCGACCGTTGTCCACTACATACATACGGAAGTGCTTCGCGATGAGCTCGTCGGTCTCGACTATCTTCGTGCGGACAAGCTCGATATTGTGGGTGATGAAGTCTTCCTTCTTGAACGTTGTCGTCGAGAGCGCAAGCTCTATCGGACGTATGCTGCCATCGGGAACCTGGGCTGTGTAGTAGGAGTTCCTGAGTTCGACCTCTCCCTCGGCATCGATCACAAAGGAATCCATTACGTCGTTGTCGTGGAGCACGAATGGCATCTCGATGGTCTGCCACTCCTTGGAGGCTTCGATCGTCCTTGACGTATTGGGAAGCTTGTGAGAGTAATAGTCCAATGCATCAGTGCGGGTCTGCGTGATGGTGCAGGCTGCTCCTCTGAGCTCAAGGTGCAGTGTGAAGCCTTCGGCAACCGTGTACTCCCTCCACTTGTTGATGGAGAGTGCATTGAAGAAGGTCGTGAAATCGAAGGAGCCGGGACCTACGAGCCTCCAGGCGCCGCTCTCCTTATCGGAGGGGAAAATGGCCCTTGCAGAGCGGTAGTAGAGAAGTGGCGTTGTATAGAATTGCCGCGACTCATCGAGCAGAACATTGGCTATCTTGAAGTCTTTCATGGTCACCTCTGACTAGCAACGGGGAACAGCATTGCTATATGGCTGTTTCTGGCCTTGTTAGCATCAGGGACAAGTATACCGAGAAGCTACGGATTCGATTGTGCCGGACCGAGCAAAGAGATACTTTTCCACCGATGCACGGGCCAGGCAGAGCCGTCATCGCGAGATTTAAGCCAAACCGTCAGCGTGCCTCCAAGATAAGCTCTGACCAGAGTCTGCCACCCATCCTTCTGCAATCTATCCATGTGATGGCGGCTGAGAACCAAAATCAGTACCGCAGATAGAATTGATAAGGTCCTCGATTTTCATTTCCCTACAATCTACCTTAAACCGGAGTCCCTCGGGAAATGGAGGCTTCAATGTTGGACACTGCATCTGTACGGCATGTTCCGCTTCGTGGAAAGAGAAGGATAGGGAAGAGCCTCCTTGTGGCCTTGGCTGCAATGCTCTGTGTGCTTATGCTTACTGCATCACTGGCATGGGCAGAGAACTCCAGCATTACCGGCGTCTTTCTGGGCAATGGCTTCACGGTATATACGCAGGGAACGGTAGATCAGACGTCAGTCCCTGATGAGGGCCTGGCTGCTGTTGTCAAATGGCGTCAGGATGCGCTGAACGACACGAGCATCAAGCTGAAGTCAGGCTCTACCTACGTGACAGTGAAGGACTACCTTTCACAGAACAACATCAGCGAGTCGGACTACCTGAATCCCAAATGGTCGAATGCACTCGAGCGCATTGCGGTCCAGCGCGTGGTCGAGAACAGGGATGCCAGCCATTTCCACATTCGCCTGAATGGAGATGATTGCTGGTCTGCTACCTACAATGGCCATCAGTCGTGGGGCGAGGTCATTGCATAGGGTGGAAGCGACATTTCCTCCTTCGTTGATATATGGGCAGGAGAGAAGGGCGAGTACATCAAGGAGGTCAATGGCCAGACACATGGAGTGACTGGACATTACTATTTCCTCATCAATCCCGCCAACAAGGAATACGGGTTCGGAGTATGTGGCGAAGCGGCAGCAGGCGAGGCCGCTCAGGAAGGTTCCCTTACAAACGATTCGGCCCACTTCAATCTCAAAGGGACTTACGAGTTTCCAGTAGCAGTATCCGATGATGTGTTGAACAAGGGCGTGAATGCGAATGTGCCCTCGACGATGAAAGTGGGGGACTCTTTCACTCCGACCGCTACGCTGGTCTTTACGACGAGAGAATGGCCATCGGGTACGGATACCTATCAGATCCATGGCACCTGGACTTCGTCTGACTCCTCGGTGCTTACTGTGGCGTCTGATGGCACGGTGACAGCGGCAGGCGCGGGCACAGCAACATTGACGCTGACCTCTCAGGGCAAGACCTGGCAGTATACGGTCCAGGTCAAGCAGGTCCAGAGCATCGCTGGCGCGACAGTGTCTCCCATTGCAGACCAGTCCTATACCGGTTCTGCCATCACGCCTTCTGTCGCTGTGACCTTGAATGGGACGACACTTGCAAAGGATACGGACTACACCGTCTCCTATAGCAATAACGTAGACCCAGGCACTGCTACGGTCACCATCACAGGCATAGGCGACTATGACGGTACGATTGCCAAGAGCTTCACCATCTGCGGAGATATCGCTCAGGCTCAGATTGGCACTATTGCCGACCAGTCCTATACCGGCTCTGAGGTCAAGCCTGCTCCCACGGTCACATTCGCAGGCAAGACGCTCGTGCAGGGCACGGACTACACCGTTGTCTACGCAAACAATGTCTATCCAGGAACTGCTTCGGTCACTGTCACAGGCATCGGCTGCTACAAAGGCACAGCCACCAAGAGCTTCAGCATCACTGCCGACATCTCGAAGCTTCAGGTGGATGACATTCCCGAACAGCTCTATACCGGTTCCGAGATCAAGCCTTCAGTCACGGTGACTGCAGGCGGAAGGGCTCTGACAGAGGACACAGACTACACCGTCACGTACTCCAGAAATCTCAGGCCAGGCACCGCCACGGTCAGTATTGCGGGCAAGGGCAGCTATACCGGTGCAGTCAGCAAGGACTTCCATATCTACGGCGATATCTCGGGTGCCAAGATTGGCAGCATTCCGGACCAGGTATACACCGGCTCTCCGGTCACTCCGGATTTCATGGTGGAATTTGCGAGCTGGAGACTCGTGCCAAACTATGACTACACCGTCTCCTACACCAACAACGTCGATCCGGGTACCGCGACCGTCACCTTGACTGGCAAGGGAGACTATAAAGGCACTGTCTCGACGACATTCCGCATCCGTACTGACATTTCAAAGTCACAGGTCAGTGACATTCCCGACCAGATCTACACCGGCTCTCCGATCACTCCCGACGTTACGGTGACTGCGGGCGGAAAGACGCTGAAAAAGGACACGGACTATACGGTCTCATATGAGGACAACGTCTATAGGGGACTGGCTACGGTCAGGATTACGGGCATTGGCCGCTATACTGGCACGGCCATAAAGGACTTCCACATCTGCAGTGACATCTCGGGCGCCAAGATCGGCGACATCTCTGACCAGTCCTATACCGGCTCCTCGATCACGCCGGCCATCGTGGTGACGCTTGCAGGCGAGACGCTTGTGCAGGATACAGACTACACCGTCTCCTATGCCAACAACGTCAATCCAGGCTTTGCGACAGTCACGATTGCTGGCAAGGGAAGCTATGCCGGAACAGCCACCAAGACCTTCCATATCATCGGAAAGATCGGCTATCCCTACGTAGAGATGACATGGATCAATGACCAGACCTATACGGGCTCGCCGATCACTCCTCCTGTCTCGGTGAAGTTTGAGGGCAAGACGCTCGTGCGGGGGACAGACTACACGCTCTCTTACATAGACACTGTTGGTCCGGGTACCGCATCGGCTGTCATTACCGGCATCGGCGACTATACGGGAATCTACTTCATAAACTACGGCATCTATGCCGACATTTCCGAGGTCAAGATCGACGATATCCCTGACCAGCCTTATAAGGGCGAAGCCGTGACTCCGGCTGTCACGGTGCGAATCGATGGCAAGGTGCTCACCCAGGGTCCGGACTACAAGGTCTCCTATGAAGACAATGACCATGAGGGCGCGGCCAAGGTGACCGTCACCGGCTGCGGCGTGAAGTTCCGCGGCTCCACGAGCAAGACGTTCAGGATTGCCGTATCTCCCGTCCCGATGTACCGCCTCTACAACCCATGGTCCGGAGAGCATCTCTTCACGCAGAACAAGTCTGAGGCGGACAGCCTTGTCAGGCTCGGCTGGAGGGATGAGGGCATCGCCTGGAAGTCCCCATCCTGGTCGGAGAGCCCGGTCTACCGCCTCTACAACCCCTACAGCGGAGACCACTTCTATACCATGGATGTGGATGAATACAACTATCTCGGCTCCATCGGCTGGAACCAGGAAGGCATCTCGTTCTACTCGGCAAGCAAGGAGACCGGCAGGCCCATCTACCGCCTCTTCAACAGGTGGCTCACGCAGGGCACGCATCTCTTCACGACCAGCAGGAGCGAGTACACGCAGCTCGGCGCGATCGGCTGGAGCCAGGAGGGAATAGCGTTCTATTCTCTGTAGGCCTCCGATCCATATCTGGCTGGATGCAGCCTGGTCCGATCAGTCGGACCAGGCTGCTTCTGTAGAGGAAGAAAGATTCCGGGCTCGAGGATGCTATCCGCCAGTCCGGCATTTCTGCTATCTGCTGCAATGACCGCAGATGGAATTGGATGATTCGTTCCGCTTGCGTTTTCCTACAATCTGAATCAGGCCCAGTGTCCATGGAAAATGGAGGCTTCTATGTTGGGAAATGCATGTGTGGGGCATGGCGCGCCCCAAAGCAGAAAACAGATGGGAAGGCGTGCATTGGCAGTCCTGGCATCTTTTGCTATGGCATTCTGCATGATGGCAGCTGCTCCCTCTCCTGCTCTTGCTGAAGAATCGACCGGCTTGGGCGATGCTGCAAAGGTACAGGCCACGACCGCTCAGAACATCTCGAGAGGAGATGTGGTGCCTATTGCAGACCAGGAGTATACCGGCTCTGCCATCACGCCTGCCGTCACCGTGAGCGTAGGCGGAAAGACGCTGAAGCAGGGCACGGACTATACGGTCACATACACCGACAACGTCGATCCGGGCACTGCTACGGCTACTGTCGCGGGCATTGGCAGCTATTCAGGCACGGTCACCACAAGCTTCTGCATCTACGGAGATATCTCCAAGGCAGATATCGACAACATCCCGGACCAGTCCTTCACGGGTGTGCCTGTAATGCCGGACTTTGCGGTGAAGTTTGCGGGAAAGACGCTTGTGCTCAATAGGGACTACACTGTCTCCTTCGAGAACAATGATGGAGAAGGCACAGCCACTGTCACCATCACCGGCAATGGCAAGGAATTCCGTGGCTCTGTGACCAAGACCTTCAAGATCGTCATCCTCTCTGTCCCAATGTATCGTCTCTACAACCCGTGGTCTGGCGAGCACCTGTTTACTCTGAACAAGGACGAGGTGGACAATCTTACGGGCATCGGCTGGAAGTATGAGGGAATTGCCTGGCAGTCTCCGGCCTGGTCGCTTGACAAGGTCTACCGCCTGTACAATCCCTACAGCGGCGACCACTTCTACACACGAAGCCTGGTTGAGTATGAGCGTCTTGGCTTCATTGGCTGGAACAAGGAAGGCATAGCGTTCTGCTCGGCAAGCAGCGTGACTGGCAAGCCCATCTACCGCCTCTTCAACAAGTGGCTCACGCAGGGCACGCATCTCTTCACGACCGACTACAACGAGTATGCATATCTGAGCAGCATTGGCTGGAACAGGGAAGGCATAGCGTTTTATAGCCTGTAAGGCTCTAGCACAGTTTCGCGTAAGTGCAGCTTGGTCCGGACAATCGGGCCAGGCTGCTTTGCTATGCCGGCGAGGTCTGTTAAGCGACATATCCTGCGAATCATCGGCTGGTACTTGCCGCCTCCGTCCGTCGTCCTATGATGCAGAGCCGCAGATAAAGTTGCACAACACCCTTTGCTTTCATCTCCCTACAATTCGCCTTAAGGCAAAGTAATCATCGGGAATGGAGGCTCTTATGTTCGGTGCCATATATGCGCAGGATGGCTGGCCCCGCAGCAGAAAGCGGATCAAGAAAGGAATGCTTGCTACCTTCGTGTCGTTGGCAGCGGCGCTTTTCGTGCTTCTTCTCACTGCATCTCCAGCACAGGCGACAGATTCGAGTATCACTGGCGTTGCCCTGGACGGTGACTTCGTCGTATATACCGAGGGAACGGTCGACCAGACGTCTGTTCCCGATGATGGACTGGCTGGCGTCATCAAGTGGCGTCAGGATGCATTGAACGACACGAATGTCAAGCTGCAGTACGGCAATACCTATGTCACGGTGAGGGAATACCTTGCAAAGATAGGTGTCAGCGAGTCAGACTACCTGAATCCCAAATGGTCGAACGCGCTTGAGCGCATAGCAGTTCAGCGTGCAATCGAGAACAGAGATTACAGCCGTATCCATATACGCCTTACCGGCGGCAGCTGCTGGACCGCAACTTATAACGGCTATTCGTCGAATCATGAGGTCCTTGCGTGGGCTGCCGATGTCAGTGGCGCCATAACCATGTGGTCATGGGAGAAGGACGATTACATCAAGGAGGTCAATGGCCAACCGCATGGGGTGACCGGGCATTATCTCTTCCTTATCGACCCGCAATACAAGGAGTATGGCTTCGCCCGCCTGTCTCGGAACGCAGGCGGGCGAAGCAGCTTCCTATTCCCTGTCTAACGATCCAACGCACTTCAACCTCAAGGGCACCTTCGAGTTCCCTGTCGGAGTCTCGAACGTCGAGGTGAACGAGGGCGTCAACATGAACTTCCCCACGACGATGGATGTCGGCTATACGTTTACGCCGACCGCAACGCTCAAGTTCACAACGGCCGATCAGGGTATTGTTGCCGGTGTCGATACCTACCAGATCCATGGCACATGGACTTCATCTGACTCGTCGGTGCTCTCTGTCGCTTCCGATGGCACTGTCAGGGCAGTGGGTGCTGGAACAGCCACGCTGACTCTGGCTTCCCAGGGCAGGACTTGGACACAAACGGTCCAGGTCACACGGACCCAGAAGATCTCGAGCGAAGATGTGGCGCGCATTGATAACCAGAAATATACCGGCTCTGCCGTCACGCCTGCAGTGAAGGTGACCGTAGGCGGCAAGACGCTGACTCAGGGTACCGACTATACGGTCTCCTATGCCAACAATATCGAGATGGGCGAAGCGACGGTCGTGATCACGGGCATCGGCAGCTATAAGGGTACCGTCAAGACGTACTTCACCATCTACGGAGACTTCACGAAGGTGCAGATTGACGATATCCCCGATCAGCTGTATGCCGGCAAGGCTGTGACGCCGAGTGTCACAGTGAGGTTTGCGGGAAAGGTCCTTGTGGCTGGCAGGGATTATGACCTCGATTATTACGACAACAACGAAGTGGGCTACGGCAAAGTGCTTCTCACCGGCAATGGAAACTACTCCGGTTCCGTGGAGGCGCAATTCAGGATCACCGTCTCCTCTGTCCCCATGTACCGCCTCTACAACCCGTGGTCCGGAGAGCATCTCTTTACCCTGAGCAAGGACGAGATGAACAGCCTCAGCAGCATCGGCTGGAGGTACGAAGGCATTGCCTGGCAGTCACCCTCTTGGTCGGAGAGCCCGGTCTATCGCCTCTACAATCCCTACAGCGGCGACCACTTCTACACAGGCAGCTGGTCCGAGTACGAGCATCTTGGCTCTATCGGCTGGAACCAAGAAGGCGTTGCGTTCTACTCGGCGACCGGCACAGGCCGCAAGCCAATCTACCGCCTCTTCAACAGGTGGCTGACCCAGGGCACGCATCTCTTCACGACCAGCAAGAGCGAGTACACGCAGCTCGGCGCAATTGGCTGGAACCAGGAAGGCGTTGCCTTCTATTCCCTGTAGCGCTCTGGTCCGATCTTGAATGAAGACAGCCTGGTCCTATTGATGGGATCAGGCTGTCTCTGTAATGGCGTTGCAGCAGCGTTATGCGTACAGGTTCCCTCTTTGATGGGCCTGACAATAAAGCTGCCCCAGATAGGAATCAGTGTCACCTGTCTGGGGGCAGTGTCATGAAATACAGCCAAGCACTACTTTGTGCTGCTGTTGCTGTTGTTCGCGAAGTCATCGGGCGAAAGGTTCTCCACGAACTTGTGGAACTCCTCCATCTCGTGCTCTTCCTCTTCCTTCTCAACGCCCTTGAAGTCAGGGTAGGACGCTGTCGTCAAGACGTCACTTCTTGCGTAGATGGGAGCGCCGGTGCGCACTGCAAGAGCGATAGCATCGGAAGGCCTCGAATCGATGAAGATGGCCTCTCCATCCTCCTTCTCGATCCTCAGCTGGGCGAAGAAGGTCGTGCCGGAGACGGCGCTGATGATGACGGAATCGAGATGGGCGCCAAGGGACTCGATTACATTGTTCAGAAGGTCGTGCGTCATGGGCCTATCTGTCGTGCGATGGGAGTCGTTTACGCCCATGCCGATGGCCATGGCCTCCACAGGGCCGATCTTGATTGGCAGCTGTGCGTCATGAGGAGCCTCTTCAGGAATGCGGGGCTTCAGGACCAGAAGCGATGCCACAGGGCCTCCGCCTACCACGATCGTCTGTATGTCCATCTGTATCAATGCCATGCTACCAGCCTCGTTCATATGCTTCTTTGCGTGCATATGGTACCCGTCTCAACGCTTTTGCCAAGAGGGAACGGGAAAACTGCTGAATGTCGTTTGTTGGCGTGTCTGTCAAAGTGCAGGGACCGCCTCTGCCATGGCAGCGAAAGGGGATATAAAGCAACATTCCAGCGGCGTTGCGCCGCCAAAGCGGCTTCACCAGAATAGAGAAGGGCATGATGTCGCCAGGAAGATACAGTGCCATACGGCCGCCCAAAACGTCCGATGAACGAACAATGCGCCCCATGGACGTCCCAACCCGTCCGATGGACGCCCAAAACGTCCGATGAACGAACAACCCGTCCCATGAACGAACAACGCACCCTATGGACGAACGGCCTGCACTGAAGACACCTGGAGCATCCATCCGACGCACAGGCTTTCGGATATGCGGGGGTGGGGTCATTTGGGGTATCCAATGAGGCTCCTCTACGCCCATGCCTGCACGCAATTTCTCGCAGGATGTCTCCTCCCGAGCATCTTTATGCAGCATATCTGCAGGTAGAAGACCTGCTACAAACTTTCTCGACTTTTCTCAAAATAGTTGTTGACGAGAAGGGGGGATGAGCATAATATATTTTCTCGCGTTGGGCCCGTAGCTCAGTTGGTCAGAGCGTCCGGCTGATAACCGGGAGGTCACAAGTTCGAACCTTGTCGGGCCCACCACTTCCTTCGCGAATAGTCGCCCCAACGCTAGCCGAGTCGCCGTTGGGGCGGTTATTATTCGGGGACGTAGCTCAGCTGGGAGAGCGCGGGCTTTGCAAGCCTGAGGTCGTGGGTTCGATCCCCATCGTCTCCACCATGAATTCTGCGAGCCAGGACATCATGTCCTGGCTTCATTCATATCTAGGGGCTGCATACAAGAAGCGCCACCGGAGCCGCTGTTCCGATGGCGCTTCGTCTCTGTGTAGGGTCTCGCAATCAGATGCCGATGGTATAGAGGGCATGGAAGTAGCCGTCTGGCTCTGCCATGAGCTCGTCGAAGGTGCCGGACTCGCATACCTTTCCGTCCTTGAGCACTATGATGCCGCCAAAGCCTCTGAGAAGCCCCGCATCGAGCCTGTGTGTCACCATGACTCTCGTCGTCCCAGAAAGGCTCAAGACCGCTCTCGTGACCTGGTCTGCAGTCTTCTGGTCCAAGGCAGAGGTCGCCTCATCGAAGAGAAGCGTACGCGCTCCATGGAGCAATGCCCTTGCTATGCAGACACGCTGGCGCTCGCCACCCGAGAGGTTCGCGCCTTCCTCGCCGCATGCGTAGTCGAGGCCATGCGCTGCCACGAAGTCTTTGAGCCCCGCCTGTTCTATGGCAGAGGAGAGAGCTTCTGCGTCTGCATCTCCGAACATCGTGATGTTGTCCTTCAGGCTGGCATCGAAGAGGAAGGTCTTCTGGCTCACGAGCGACTCGGTCCCATAGAGGGAATCGAGGCTGACGTCGTGGAGCTCGGATCCATCGAATGTGACCTTTCCCTCATAATCCCTGCGTGCGCCCATGAGAAGGGAGAGGAGGGTGGATTTGCCCGAACCCGAAGCACCGACCACGGCGTAGCATTTCCCGGCCTCAAACTCGGCCGTGATGCCTCTGAGGACAGGATTTCCTTCCTCATAGGCAAAGGAGACATCCTGAAGCTCGATATCCTGCGTATGCTCCGGTGCAAGCAGGAGCGTCCCTTCCTCTGCCTTTGCATGCCCGAGCTCGGAGGCCAGCTTTCCTGCAAGCGCAACGGAGGCCTTCCGGGCGGCAAAGATGGAAGGAAGCTCGGCAATGGGGATGCGGATGTAGTTCATGAGCTGTGTCACCATCATGATGCCGCCGATCGTGATGGCATGCTCTGAGACGCAGAGCCAGGCACCGAAGAAGAGGACTGTGATCTGCGAGATGGAGCCTGCGGCTTCTGCGATGACGGAGATGCCCTTCTCGCAGCGGCGCTTCGCCTGCTTGGCATCCTCGAGCTCCGTATTGGAGGCGAGGAAGCGCCTCTCTGCAGGCCCTTCTGCCTTGAAGCTCTTGATCTGGGCAAACCCTGCGATTATGTCATGCACTGCGGCGACGAAGCGCCCCATCTTGTCCGAGACGGCCTGCTGGTGGGGAGCCAGGCGCTTGCCGGATACGACAGAGACCCAAAGCGACAGCAGGGCGCAGACGATGGCCCAGGTGGCCAGAGGCACGCTCTCCACGAAGAGCAGGATCACGGCAGAGAGGAACATCGGGATGTCTCTTGCCAGGGTCTCTATCTTCTCGAGGTAGGTCGTCTCGATCGTCGTGATGTCGTTCGTGAAGGCAGATTCGTAGACAGAGGCACCTCCCTGATCGAAGGCGCCGATGCCCTTGTCGAGGAGCTTTGCGAAGGCATGCATCCGGTAGTTCGTGACAGCACGCCTCAGGAATGCGGGCGTGGCCTCCCTGAGGAGGAGGCAGATCGCTGCCTCGAAGACGATTGCGAAGGCTGCGAGTGCGGCTGAGAACCTCAAGCCCTCTATGGAAGCGGTGGCGATAGCGTCGAGGATGAGCTTCACGACCCAGGAGAAGAAGCTTCCCAAGAGTCCTTCGAGGATGCAGAGGATGGTGACAGCGGCAAGGAGCAGACGGTTGTGCTCGAGTATGGATGCCCAGAGCTCATCTTCGAGCCTGCTGCCTGCCGCAGAGGCTGCATGTTTCATGGCTATGCCTTTCTGATGAGAGCGAAGGGAATCTGGCTAATCGATCCAGATGCGGACGCGGTCTCCGCCATCTTCCACATCGACGAGCGTGCCTGCCTCGGAGAAGTCCAGGGCGGAGGCGGCGCTCGAAAGGTCGACGCCGAGGCCTTCAAGGCCAGAGATGCTCGAGATGCCGCTCTTGAGGAATCCCTTTGCCAGGAAGAGCGGGATATTGAGGTTCACGACCTCGTCTGAATCGTCACCGTCGATGCACTGGATGTGCATGGTCTTGGGTCCCTTGCCAGATGTCTTCATCTCGCTGTCCTCAACTTTGTCCCTGCCGGAGAGGATGAGGGAGATGGGATGCTTGTGCTTCTTCGGGACAGCCTGGACTTCCACATGCTGGGGATCCTCTTCGGATGATGCCTCTTCTGGAGCAGACTCTGCCTGGGCTTCCTCCTTCTCTTCCTCTGCCGGCTTGGCAGGAGCTGTCTTGGAAGGGGTAGTGCTGGCGCCAAGGAGCTCATCTGTCGTCGTGCCGAGGAATGTTGCCAGAGGCACAAGCAGGCTGATATCGGGATAGTTCTGGTCATGTTCCCACTTGCTCACAGCCTGGGCGCTCACGCCCATCTCGCGTGCAAGCTTCTCCTGTGTCATGCCCCGCTCGATGCGCAGCCTTGCGATGCGCCTTCCCATGGTCTCTTTTGCGTCCATCGTTCTCTCCCTGCATGAAGGCCTGAGATTTCATCATCAGGCCGGATGAATGGTCTTTCGGGCGACGTCCTTTACGCTTTCCATTCTGCCCGCCTGGGGAGGCGAAACAATGACGGAAGAGTTGAGATGGGTGGAGATGTACTCAACTGCGTCTCAACTCCAGGTTGAATCTGCAGGTCAGAGGCTTGATATGCCGAATCTTCCGCATATCGGTGAATGCTGCATGCGGCAGGGGATGCCCTTGTGCCGCATGCAATCGCACAGCAGTTCCAGGGGCTCTGATAGAATGGGGCTCGGCAGCGCCGGCTCGGGTGGAACAAGGCTGGTGTCTTGAATGAGAGCAGGCCGAATGGCTTAGAATCCCCTTGCTCCTGGGGCCGCAGCGCTGCCAATAGATCTTTTAGTGACCCTGCGCTCCTCTTGAATGCTCCAAGGCATGCATAAATGGCCTTTCGAGGCGGCGTTCCAAAGCATATTGCGCATGTTTGTTCTTATGCGTGCTACCAGTTTCTGCAAAGCGGTAGTACCCTTAAGAGTGTTCCGGATTCCCTCTGAGAGGCTAGATCCAGGCAGACGAGCTTATGCGCAAGGAGGCACTGAGGCCTTGAATCCCGCTATTGTCATCCCCTCATACTGGGCTGCAGATGACAGGCCCCGCTCTATCGGCGAGGTGGGCACCTATGACCATGCAACGCCGGTTGGAAAGCCCATGCCCGAGCTCGAGACATGCCTGGAATCGCTCGAGAAGGTGCGAGGGGTCCTGCGTGTCATCGTCCTTCTTGTTGCAGAGCCGGAATGCGAGGAGTCGGCGCGCGCCCGCGTTACGGCCATCTGCCGCACGCATCCGAACCTCTCTCCTGTCATCGTAGGCGAGCCTGAAGCCCAGCACATCGAGGATACGGTGAATGCGATCGCGCCCGATGTGGAGGGAGACCCCGTGGCGCTCCGGGGCTATGGCGCCATCAGGAACATGGGCCTTGCGGTCGCAGCCGTCCTGGGGCATGACATCGTGGTCTTTCTCGACGACGACGAAGTGGCGCTCGACGAGAACTTCCTGATCGATGCGGTATATGGCCTGGGGAACGTGAACCGCCAGGACATTGCGATCGACGCGAAGAGCGGCTTTTTCATCGACCGTGCCGATTCCTGCTTTGCAGACGAGGACCATCCCCGCTGGTCTGACCGCTACTGGGCAAAGAGGAGCGAGTTCAACCAGTGGATGCGCGCTGCCCAGCAGGCAACGAGGATATCGCGCTCGAACTATGTCTGCGGCGGCTGCTTTGCCGTGCATGCGAATGCGTTCACGCAGGTGGGATTCGACCCCTATATCACGCGCGGCGAGGATATGGACTACCTCATCAACATGCGCATGCATGGACGCGAGGTGTGGTTCGACAACCAGTGGTACGTGCGGCATCTGCCGCCCGAGATCCCTTCCCATGCCTCGAGGTTCCTCCAGGATGTCTACAGGTGGACCTATGAGTACGAGAAGGTGCGCTTCACGAACACGCAGCACGACCTGCGCGTGATCACGAGGCAGTCTCTCGAGCCCTATCCAGCCCCCTGGCTTTCCCGTGAGGTCTTCGACCGCATCAGGAAGACGTCCTTCCGGCGTGCTCTTGCCGAGCCTGAGCACCTTGCGTATCTGCGCATATGGCTCAAGGGCAGGAAGGATGCCCAGAGGTGGGCAAAAGACCATGCGAAGACCTACCTCGAGTTCCAGACCTTCTGGCCGAGGATCATGGCATCGCTCTGGGATGATGAGGACCTCGCAGAGAAGGTCCTGGCAACAGGCACTCCAGCATCAAGGAAGGACAGGCAGGATGGACGAACGGAACACTAGCAGGCGCTTCGTCCTTCTCTTCATCCTGATCCTCCTCCTTGTCGCCATCACCCTCATGATCGTCCTGGGCTGGGGCATCACGATCCAGAGCACCGTGGCGACAGGCCTGGTGGGCGCCGCCCTCGCTATCGTCGTGGTGCTGGCAAGCCTTTCCTTCGTCTATCCGGATACCCTGCGTTCGCGCGCGACCGAGCGTACCCTGCGCGTTGCCTCGAATACCTTGGACCACATGCGCTATGGCCTCATGCCGGACTCCTGCCAGGCCGTCTGCAAGCTGCTGCTCCCGGAGACGGCCGCCCAGGCCATCTCCATGTGCGACACGAAGAAGGTCCTGGCCTATGTCGGCGAGGATGCCGCAGCCTACCCGTCGGGAAGCGAGAATTCGGTCCGCGTCGCCGAGACCCTGAAGTCGGGGAGACTCCAGACCTTCCAGTACACGCGCACCGAGATCCGCCGGCTCGAGGAGGAGGGGCGCATCAAGGAGGGCGAGGTCCTTCCTGCCGGCGTCATTGCCCCTCTCGTCGTGCAGGGAAAGACGGTAGGCGCCATCACGTTCTACTACCGCTACGGCAGGACGATCGACCGCACGCAGATCGCGATTGCCCGAGGACTTGCAAACCTCCTCTCGACGCAGCTCACGTCCTATGAGCTGGATCTTCAGGCAGAGCTTACGGCACGTGCCGAGGTCAAGGCCCTCCAGGCACAGATCAACCCGCACTTCCTCTTCAATACGCTCAATACGATCGCCTCGCTCATCAGGACCGACCCTGCAAAGGCCCGTGTGCTGCTGCGCGACTTCGCGGCCTTCTACCGCCAGACGCTCGAAGGATCCGAGCAGATGCTGCCGCTTTCCCGCGAGCTCGAGCAGACGAGGCGCTACCTCACGTTCGAGCATGCCCGCTTCGGCGAGGACCGCATCGTCGAGACCGAGCATATCGAGCCAGGACTCGAGCGCATGCTTGTCCCTTCCTTCATCATCCAGCCCATCGTCGAGAATGCCGTCCGCCACGCTATGCGCGACGAGGGGGCGCTCCACATCGATGTGCACGCCGTGAGGGATGGAGACGATGTCTTGATCGCTGTCACGGACGACGGTGTCGGAATGGATCCGGAGACCCTCCAGAAGCTTACGGAGACGGTCGAGAAGCCGCATACGATAGAGCACGGGCCATCTTCCAAGGGGACTGGCATCGCGCTCCACAATGTGGCAGAGCGCATCAAGCGCTTCTATGGAGCCGATTCGGGTATAGAGATTGTGAGCAAGGTCGACCAGGGCACCCAGATAGCGCTGAGGCTTGGGGGAGCTGCAGCGATGCTGGAATCATGACAGGGGAGCGCCCGGAATGAAAGATGCATAATGCATGACCTGCTCCGGGCAGATATTTGCTATGGTTGATGCAGAAAAGCGGATGTGGGAGGTTTCATGCCGATGCTCAGGGCAATGATTGTGGACGACGAGGCTCCGGCACGTTCGGAGCTCAAGTACCTGCTGGAGGAGACTGGCAGGGTCGATAGCATTACGGAGGCCTCGAGCGCCCGCGAAGCGGTCGAGAAGCTCATGGAGGGACGTCCTGACGTGATGTTCCTCGATATCTCGATGCCGAAGACATCCGGCATGCAGCTTGCAGAGGCCCTGCACAAGCTCAAAAATCCTCCTGCTGTCGTCTTCGTGACGGCCTACAGCGAGTATGCCCTCGAGGCGTTCGATGTGAACGCGGTCGACTACCTGATGAAGCCGGTCGAGACCGACCGGCTCAACCAGGCGCTCGACAAGGTGCAGTCGATGGCAAAGCCGCAGGTGCAGAGCCACGCCTCCGTGGAGCGCATTCCGGTTGAGAAGGGCGGCCGCAAGGTCCTCGTGCCGATCGACCAGATTCGCTACATCGAGGCCAAGGACGACTACTCCTGCATCTATACGGATACGGAGCGCTATCTCTCGACGATCTCCCTTGCCCGCCTCGAGAACGAGCTCACGCCGCATGGCTTCTTCCGCGTGCACCGTGGCTACATCGTGAACCTCCAGTACGTCGAGGATGTCGAGGTGCTTCCGAGCGGGATCCTGCAGCTCGGCGTCAATGGCATCGAAGGCAAGAAGATCTCCGTCTCGAGGCGCCGCGTCGTGCAGCTCAAGCGCGCTCTCGGACTGTAGGAGAGCGGGGCCATGGCAAAGAGGGTCGCGGTCATATCCGATACGCATGGCTATCTCTCCGAAGAGCTCATCCATGCTCTCAGAGGGGCAGACCTCATCGTCCATGCAGGAGATATCTGCTCGGCCAGCGACTTCCGCACCCTCTCTGGCATGGCTCCTTTGAAGCTCTGCCTCGGCAACAACGACTGGGGCTATGATTACGGCCCCGGCGTCGAGCGCCATATCCATTTCCTCTATGAGGGGGCGCTCTGGCAGGTCTGCCACTACCGCGAGAAGCTTGACATGTCCTGGGGCAAGATTGCCATCTGCGGACACACCCACAAGCCTATCTGCGAGCTCTCGAAATCGGGCCATCTCCTCATGAATCCGGGATCGCCGACCTACCCAAGGACCCAGGAGGGCCCGACCATGGGATGGGTTGAGATAGAGGATGGAAAGATTCTCGATGCCCATATCCAGCGTCTCGAACCCGAAGACAAGGAAGAACGCCGGCACTTCTTCAGGCGATAAGAGACAAGATAATCAGCTGCAGCAGTACAAGTCCAGGCGGCTAATCCATATGGAACTGGCCTTAGTTGCTGTCGTTCAGGCTCATTCCATATCCGTCCGAAATTAGCTGTATGATTCTCTGCCCTATTTTTGTAATGGCATACCTGCGGGTGCTGTCGTACCCTTCTGCCTCAACGAGCCCCTTCTCCATCAATTTATGAAGGATGTTTCTTGTTGCGCGTGTAGTAAGGCCAAGCTTTTTGGCAATTTGGGCTGAACTGGCCTCCCCTTCGCCTTTGATGTATTCGTACGCGGCAAATTCATTTGAACGCAGAATACCGTAAAGATTGTTGGCTTCCTGTTTATGGGCATCGTCTCCATACCCCGACTGTTCTTTGTGTGGCTTCGAGTCATACGCAATCGATGCGGAAGACTGGACCGGCGATGCGGAAGTGTTTTGGGCCGATGCGGAAGTCTGGACCGGCGATGCGGAAGTGTTTTGGGCCGATGCGGAAGTCTGGGCCGGCGATGCGGAAGCGTCCATGGGTGCCCCAAATATTCGGTCCCTTGATTAGGCTTTGCCTTGGTGTGCATCCATGAAGAGCGGGACGATCGTCTTCGTATAGAAGGCAAGCCAGAGAAGAGAGACGGCAAAGCCTGCCAGGACATCCGATGCGTAGTGTACGCCCAGATAGATGCGGCTTACGCCTACCATGACGATGACAAGGGCAAAGAGGGCACAGAGCACGTAGCGCAGGACCTTGTCCTTCTCGTAGTGCCAGATCATCCAGAGCATGAGCCCATAGAATGCCATGCTCACCATCGAGTGGCCCGAAGGGAAGCTGTAGCCTGTCTCCGCGATAAGGCGGAAGCCATCGGGACGGGGACGCTGGATGAGGTTCTTGAGAAGGATATTCAGCACAAGCGTGAGCGCCAGATTCAGAAGGGCGCATCTGCCTGGCTGCTTGCCCGGAGCAAAGGCGGTGATGACAAGGCACATGACAAAGAGGACGACAGGGGAGGCAAGGCTCGAGAACTGCTCCATGTAGGGCGTGAGCCAGTCGGCACGCATGCCTTCCACGATGGTGCGGTAGGCGACAGCATCGACCTTCAGGGCCTCTCCCGTGAAGAGATCCTCGACGATGGCAAAAAGGACAAGGAGCGCCACGACGACGATGGTCATGCGCTTGTGTGCGCATACCTCGCGTCCGAATGCCTGGATCCACCTCATGGCATGCCCTTCTCAAGAAAAATGTGCGTGCATCTGCATGCACGCACATCATAGTCCCTTGGCTCAGCTGCTTACAGGTTCGCTTCGAGCTCGCTCTCGAGCGACGCCTTAGGCATGTTTCCTACAAGCGTATGGACCGGCTTGCCATCCTTGAAGAGGATGAGCGTCGGGATGCTCACGATGTGGAAGCGGGTCGCCAGGCTCTCCTCCTCGTCCACATTGCACTTGTAGACGCTCATGCGGTCCTCGAGGTCCTTGCCGACCGCCTCGACCGTAGGTCCAAGAGCACGGCAGGGGCCGCACCAGCTGGCCCAGAAATCAACGAGGACAGGCTTGGCAGAATCTGCCAGAACCTTGTCGAATGTCTCAGCTGTGATAGCTTCTGCCATCAGCTTCCTCCTTCATTGTGGATGCATTCTATGCGGCCCAGAGCCTTCCTGCCGCGGTGCATTCGCGAGTCTTTGCAGCGCTTATACCCCGAACGTCTTCTTTTCTGTCAGGAACCAGACAGTGCATAAGGGGTAAGCTTAGATGCGTATGCACGAAGGCTGGAGGTGTATCCGTGGAGCGGGAAGACGTAAGGAAGCGCTACATAGCGAAATCGCAGGCAGAGATTGCAAGCCTCTCCGAGCGTGGGCTCCAGATGTCCGGCAATGCCTTCTCGTCCCTCCTGATACTCAAAGGCGAGCTTGGACCGGGCGACCAGGGCGGTCGCACGCTTCTGGCAGGCCCTGACGGCAAGGCCCTTGCTGCAGCATTCGCGCGCCTTGGCTATGCGCCGGAAGACTGGTGTGCGCTTTCCACAAAGACCATAACCGGCGAAGATGTGGAGCCAGACCTTCTGAGGGAAGCCATCGCCGTGCTCGATCCTGCCACGCTTGTCATTTCCGATGAGGCGGCATCGGCCTGCGTGAAGGAGGCCTATGCAGAGGAGCTCTCGCACGTCGAGGACTTCGCGACGGCCATGCTCGAGCCGGGGCATGTGGCAGAGGTCTGCGGCATGCGTGTCATGGATCTCGGCGGCTTCGAGGCAGCGCTTTCCGATCCCAAGAAGAAGCAGATTGTCTGGGCCTATCTCAAGAAGCTTCCTCCCCTGGGAGAGCCGTACTAGGCCTTCTGCCGCACTGCCTAAAAGTTGGTATGAAATCTCCTGAACCTGCTTAGCAGAAAGCAGGCAAATGCGCAGGTGCGCTATGCTTTTTGAAAGCTTGGCATATGCACATTCCGGCTGCGGTACTCTGTAGGTATAACTGTCACGCCCGCACTCCGGGCAGGCAAGGAGGTTTCCCGTGGCCAATGTAGCAGCACCTGTCGATCCGACCCAGACTCCTGAGTGGGCAAAGCTTTCCCAGGACTTCAAGAAGATGCAGGATGAGGGCATCTCCCTCAAGAAGTGGTTCGCAGACGATTCCGAGCGTGTGAACAAGCTCAGCTTCGATGTGAATGACCTGCACTTCGATCTTTCCAAGAACCTTGTGACCGATGAGACGGTCAAGGACCTTGTCGCTCTCGGCCGTGCGGTGCACCTCGAGGAGCGCCGCGACCAGATGCTCAAGGGCGTCCACATCAACACGACCGAGGACCGCGCTGTCCTGCATTCCGCACTCCGCCGTCCGGCATCCGACGAGGGAAAGCTCATCGTCGACGGCCAGGACTGCGTGAAGGACGTCCATGAGGTGCTCGACCGCATGTTCGCCTTCGCCGACCAGGTGCGCTCCGGCGCATGGAAGGGCGTCACCGGCAAGAAGATCGAGAATGTCGTCTCCATCGGCATCGGCGGCTCCGACCTCGGTCCGGTCATGGCCTATGAAGCTCTCAAGCCCTATCTTTCGGGCGGCATCCAGGTCCGCTACATCTCGAACATCGACCCGAATGATGCAGCTGAGAAGCTGAAGGGCCTCGATCCTGAGACCACCCTTGTCATCATCGTCTCCAAGACATTCACGACGCTCGAGACAATGACGAACGCACGCGAGGTCAGGACCTGGCTCATCGATACGCTCAAGGCCCAGAAGGCTATCGATGGCTCCGATTCCTCCATTGCCGATGCAATCAGGCACCACTTCGTCGCTGTCTCCACGAACCTCGAGGGCGTCGAGGCCTTCGGCATCGATCCTTCCAACGCCTTCGGCTTCTGGAACTGGGTCGGCGGCCGCTACTCCGTCGATTCCGCAGTGGGCCTCTCCCTCATCCTCGCCTTTGGCCGCGAGGTCTTCGAGGAGTTCCTCTCCGGCTTCCACGATATGGATGTCTATTTCGCATCCACGCCGCTCGAGCAGAACGTCTGCGCCCTCATGGGTCTCCTGAACGTCTGGTATGTGAACTTCTTCAAGGCTGAGAGCCACGCCGTGCTTCCGTACGACCAGTACCTGCACCGCTTCCCGGCCTACCTCCAGCAGCTCACGATGGAGTCGAATGGCAAGTCCACGCGCTGGGATGGCACCCCTGTCACGACCGAGACGGGCGAGATCTTCTGGGGCGAGGCGGGCACGAATGGCCAGCACGCCTTCTACCAGCTCATCCATCAGGGCACGCGCCTGATTCCTGCTGACTTCATCGCCTTCGTGAATACCCCGAATCCGACGAAGGACGGAGACCAGGACATCCACGAGCTCTTCCTCGGCAACTTCCTCGCACAGACAAAGGCCCTTGCCTTCGGCAAGACCGCTGATGAGGTCCGTGCAGAGGGCACGGCTGAGTGGATGGTGCCGGCACGCTGCTTCGAGGGCAACCGTCCGACGACCTCCATCTTCGGCGAGGCGCTGACGCCGCATGCACTTGGCGAGCTCATCGCCCTCTATGAGTACATCACGTTCACCGAGGGCACGGTCTGGGGCATCGACTCGTTCGACCAGTGGGGCGTCGAGCTTGGCAAGCAGCTTGCAAAGCAGATCACCCCTGCCTTCCACGACGACGAGGCACTTGCACAGCAGGACAGCTCCACGAAGGAGCTCATTGCCTTCTACCGCGCACATCGCAAGTAAGGCAAGATACAAAAAGATCCGTCTGGGGAGCCTGGCAGCTTGATCTGCCAGGCTCCTTTTCGGTAACAGCCTTGCTTCATCCGTCTGCCCGATTGCTGTATCCATGGATAAGGCGCTTTAGTATGATGAACAAGTTGCGCGCGTGCGCTTCGGCCAGCGGAGAAGGGATGTGCTGTCCCATGAAGAGCCTCAATCCTTGTGCAGGAGAGATACCGGTCTCTGCCATCCATACGATGACAGAGGTTGCCTATGAATATGACGCTATCAACCTCTCGCAGGGATTTCCGTCCTTCACGCCGCCGAAAGCCCTGACCGACCGTCTCTCCGAGGTCACGCACGGAGGCCCGAACCAGTATGCCATCTCCTATGGTGCAGCGAACTTCCGCGAGGCGCTGACGCAGAAGGTCAACCGCTTCACAAAGATGGACTTCGACCCCGATGAGAATGTCGTCGTCTGCAATGGCTGCACAGAGGCGCTGCTCGTCGCGCTCTTCACGGTTGTCGCGCCAGGAGACAAGGTTGTCGTCTTCGACCCCTGCTACGAGAACTATGTGCCCGATATCAGGATGGCAGGAGCTGAGCCCATCTTTGTCCAGCTCACACCGCCTTCGTTCAGCTTCTCGGAAGAGGAGCTGGATCGTGCCTGCTCAGACCCTGCCGTGAAGGCGCTCATCCTCAACAACCCGCACAACCCGTCCGGCAAGGTGTTCGATAGGGACGAGCTTTCCGCTATCGCCCATATCGCAGAGAAGCATGACCTCTATGTGATCACGGACGAGGTCTATGAGCACATCGTCTATGAGCCGATGGAGCATATCTACTTCTGCACGCTTCCTGGCATGGACAGGCGGACAATCATGTGCAGCTCGCTTTCCGAGACGTTCTCCATCACGGGCTGGCGCCTGGGCTATCTCTATGGGCCGAAGGAGATCGTGGATACGGCCAAGCGGGTGCACGAGCGCTTCTCGAACTCGTCTTCTGCCCCTCTCATGGAGGCAGCGGTGGCCGGTCTCATGTTCCCCGATGCCTACTACGAGGCGCTCAAGGCCACGTATACGGCAAAGCGCCGTCTCTTCTGCAGCGGGCTCGATGCTCTTGGCATCCCCTATATCCAGCCACAGGGCACCTTCTATGTGCTCTGCGACATCTCCGGCTTCTCCATGGGGTCAGACACCCGCTTCGCGCTCGAGTTTGCACGCAGGGTCGGCGTGGCAGGCGTTCCTGCCTCCTACTTCTTCCAGCATCCGGAGCGCCGCTATATCCGCTTCCACTTTGCACGCGAGGACCGCATCCTGAACGATGCCCTGGAGCGCATGGTGCCGGCAAAGCGCCTCCTCGACTAGGCGCTCTCCGCCGCTGAAAGCGGAAGTCTCGTGGAGCTTCTGGCCTTGCTACAGGCATCCTCTTTGTGGCAGGCAGCCTTTCCGCTATACTTCTTCATCGCGAGTGCATTCGATGGGTTCGGGCGACGCACTGTTCCGAACCTGGTCAGGGCCGGGAGGCAGCAGCCATAAGGAGCCTCGGGCGGGCGCCCGTTCCCATCGAATGCACTGCATGAGTGCCTCCAGGACTTCTGCCCTGCGAGGCATTCTCTGTATAAAGGGCTTCTGTAAGGAGAAGGTCAGTGTCGTTCATCAATGCGATTGCCGAGCTCATCCACGATCCGCGTACTGCCATCGCTGCCTGGATCGCAGCAGGTCCGCTCTATGCCTATGGCTTCATCTTCCTGATCGTCTTCATCGAGACGGGTATCGTCTTCTTCCCGTTCCTGCCGGGAGACTCGCTTCTCTTTGCTGCCGGCTTCTTTGCCCATAACGGGGGCTTCAACATCTACCTGCTTCTGGCCTGCGCCTGGGCAGCCGCCATCCTCGGCGACCAGTGCAACTTCATGATTGGCCACTTCTTCGGACGCAAGATCGTCGCTTCCGGCAAGGTGAAGGCCATGACGCCAGAGCGCGTCAAGAAGACGGAGGACTTCCTCGACAAGTGGGGTCACCTCGCGATCTTCCTGGGCCGCTTCTTCCCGTTCATCCGCACGTTTGTGCCGTTCCTCGCCGGCATGGGAGGCATGCACTGGAGGAACTTCGTGATCTTCAATATCCTCGGGGGCGTCTGCTGGTCCACGCTCTTCACGCTTCTGGGCTATTTCTTCGGCGGCATCCCCGCCGTGCAGGAGCACTTCGAGCTTGTCATTGTCGGCATCATCCTCGTCTCTGTCATCCCGGCTGTCGTGGGAGCCTTGAAGGCGAAGTTCGGCAAGAAGAAGGCACCTGAAGGCGAGTAGGCTTCTGTGTCGTTTCTGAGACCTGCCCATGCGTGGGTGCTAGAGTAGTTGCTGCGTGTAGCGTACAGACGAAAAGTGCAGGGCAAAGCGTGCAGACCGAAGATTCGGCCTGCACGCTTTTTGTGTACGCGGAAAGGAATGGGAACATGCCGAGAAACAGGGTGCAGGGAATCATCTTCGGAGTGCTCATGAGCGTGACGATGGCATACGGGATGGAGGTCTACAACGTTGCCTGGAAGATGGGAATCCCGACCATGCCGGGAGGGTTCTCGAACATGACAAACGACGTGTTCCTGGCAGCTCTCATCGAGGCTTCCTACATGTGGCTCTTCGTGTTCCTGTTCTCGAATCTCTGGGGCACCCGTGTGGGAGCAGGCCTTTCGGCCAGGCTTGTCGATCCCAGCCATGACAACGCATTTCTCTGCACGGTCGTGCGCTCTTCCTGCACCGTGCTCATCATGTGCCCGACCATGAGCATGGTGGCATCCATCCTCTTCAATATCATCTTGGGCGGCATGCCGGTCATGCAGCTTCCTGCCATCTTTGTCGGCACCCTCATCAAGAACTTCCCGATGGCGCTGCTGTGGAACCTCTTTGCTGCAGGCCCCATCACGCGCCTTGTCTTTGCGAAGTGCTTCAGCCATGCAGGGGAGAAGCAGGAAGAGGCAGCTTCTGAAGGAGCAGAGGCCTAAAGAGCCAGCAGTGGACAGCGCATGCCGATTCGGGATGCGCTTCCTGTATCTCAACGGGAGCCATCCTCTTATCGTTTCGGGACGCCTGCGTTCCGGAGTGTTTTTCGTTCTTGGTCAATCTGGCTGCGTCGATGAGTACCTCTGCCCGTCTGCAGGCACGCTTCGTATCCTCTTTGCGTATGCCATGCCTGCGCATGATGCCAGCAAGCAAGCATATCTGCCTCTTATTTCTTGGGACTCAGCCTTCAGCGTGAGGCGCACGTTCTGGCATCGAAGAATATCGCAGCGCCGGGCAGGCAGATGCACCAGCGCTTCTTTTCCTGTGCAGATGCATTCCCGCCTCGTCCGAGCGTGCCCCCGGCAAGCTCTGGGCTTTTCGTGGCCAGTGCCTGCCTGCGTCGTATAATGCAGTTGAATCAATGAGTGGCCCTTTTGGCGTAAGTCCAGTTGATGAAAGGGTCGCTCGCCTCTGCGGGCACGGCCCTGTGCTGTGGCAAATATCGCTCGTAGAGGAAGGAATCTATGTCACAGAAGAATGCATCTCAAGGCACGCAGCCAAAGCTGTGGACGAAGGATCTTGTCCTTATCATCCTCGTGAATCTCTGCGTCTTCACGAATCACATCATGAGCCTCTCGACGTTCCCGTTCTTCATCCAGAGCCTGGGCGGGACCGAGGCAATTGCCGGCATCTGTGCCGCGGTCTTCTCGTTCGTTGCTGTCATCATCCGTCCATTCGTGGGCTGGTGGCTCGACAACGGCGTGAGGCGTGCTGCCCTCGTTATCGGCCTCCTGCTTCTCGGCCTGGCGCCTCTGGGCTACGTGTTCGTGCCGACGCTCTCTCTGGCTATCGCTCTCCGTATGCTCCACGGCGTGGGACTTTCGTTCTCGAACTCCACGACCGCTACGGTCGCTTCTGACGTTATCTGCCGTCCGCGCTTCGCCGAAGGCATGGGCTACTTCGGGATGGCAACAGCTCTGGCATCGGCTATCGCACCTGCCCTCGGTCTCGAGCTCATGTATGGCTTCGGCTTCCAGGTGCTCTATGCCACCGCAGCAGGCATCGCGCTTCTTGGCCTTGTTCTCTTCATGTTCATCAAGGCGCCCAGGGTCGATGTGCCGCACAAGAAGCTCGACCTCAGGACCATCATCAACAGGGACTCGCTTCCTGCCACGGTCACGATGCTCGTCTTCATGTTCACGTTCGGTGCCCTCGAGAACTTCGTCGCGCTTTTCGCATCGGAGGAGAGCCTTCCTTCTGGCTCCATCTACTTTCTTGTCATGTCTGCGATGCTCCTGCTCGTCCGTGTGACCCTGGGCAAGCTCGTGGACGAGAAGGGCGAGGCCTTCTTCGTCTATAGCTGCAATGCTTGTGGCCTTCCTGCTCCTTGCCTTCGTGCCGACGACACCCACATTCATCGTCTCTGCTATCCTGGCAGGCTATGCCTTCGGCGGCCTCGAGCCGAGCCTCCAGTCCATGGCTGTGCACACGGCAGATGACGCAAGCAGGGGCTCTGCGAACTCCACGTTCCTCTGCGGCTACGATATCGGCTACGGCCTGGGTGGCGGTGTCGCAGGTTCGCTCATCACGGCTGCCGGCTACACGACGATGTGGTCCGTGGTGTCTCTTGCCTGCGTCGTCTCCGTGCTCATCTACTTCTTCTGGGCACGTCACTCCGACACGTCCTTCACGAAGATCCTGAAGGCGCATAAGGGCTAGCTCCAGATATATATCCCGCTATGAGAAAGGCGGCAGGCACACACGTTGCCTGCCGCCTTGTTGCGTCTTGGAGTATGTTTTCTACTTCGCAGAGATCACGTAGAGCTCGTAGCCATGGGCATGGCGGGAGATGGAGTACTCGAAGGCCTTGCCGTCGTCGAGGAAGGCCGTCTGCTCCACCTCGAGCAAGGGGCTCGTCTTCGACTCATGGAGCTCTTCGACCTCGAGCTGGGTGGGGAGCACCGCGCGCACGGTCCTGTGTGCGCTCGAGATCTTGAGGCCGAGATCGTCCTCGATGAAGGAATAGATGCTTGTCTCGACCGCTGCGGTCTTGAGGTCGGGGATGACATCGATGGGCATATAGGTGTACTCGATTGCAAGCGGCATATCGTTTGCCGAGCGTACGCGCACGATATGGTAGACGAAGCCATCCTTGTCCGTATCGAGAGCCTCGGCCACCTTGTCGGAGGGGCGCTCGACCGTGAACTGCAGCACCTTCGTCGAGACCTTCTCGCTTCTTGCCCTGTGTTCCGCCATGAACCCCGTCATCTGGTTCGAGTACTCGCCCATGAGGGCTTCGGGCACCTTCTCGCCAATCTTCTTCACGAAGGAGCCCGATCCTCGGCGCCTCGAGATATAGCCCATGGACTCGAGCTGGTCCATGGCCTTCTTGATCGTGATCTTGCTGACGCCGTATTTGTCGCACAGCTGCGCTGTGGAGGGAAGCTGGGAGTAGGGTGGATAGGCGCCGGACTCTATGCCTTCCACGATATCGTCTATGACCGCTTGGTATTTCAGCACGTTCTGCCTGCTCTCATATAGTAAGGACAGCTTCGCACATACCCGCGCTCTGCTCTATCCATACGGCTCCGCTCTCTCTACTCATGAATAGCAGAGTAGGAATCCTTTTGGATGCATGACACGGAAAAAGCGGGATAGCCTGATGTGGGGAGAAGGGGATGCATCCGGCAATCTGGCTGCCTGCTGCGCTGGCCGCTCCTTCCTCTTTGGTCCATCCATCCTTTCATGCCGCAGCCGCTGCTGGCTGCTTTCAGGCTCTTTTCTGCAGCATGCGTCGCGGAGGTGACCGTTTGTGCCGCAAGAGGCATCTCATCCGCTCCTTCGGCTATCTTGAGAATCAGAAAAAGAGAGGGCTGGATGCAACCGGCCCAGGGGAGGAAGGGCAGACTCTTGGATACAGAAGCAATACTCAAGAAGCTGACGCTCGAAGAGAAGTGCGCCCTGCTCGTGGGTGCCACCGCCTTCGGCACGCGCGAGATCAAGCATGCAGAGGTGCCGTCGCTTGTCTTCTCCGATGGCCCTCACGGCCTGAGGCGCCAGGCAGAAGGAGCGAACCACCTCGGCATCGGCGGCTCGCTTCCTGCGACCTGCTTCCCGACGGCAGTGACCTTGGCAGATACCTGGGACACAGGTCTTGTCGAGGAGGTCGGCGAGGCCTTGGGCGAGGAAGCTGCTGTCGAGGATGTGAACGTGCTTCTCGGACCGGGCATCTGCATCAAGAGGAGCCCTTTGGGCGGCCGCGACTTCGAGTACTACTCGGAGGACCCCTACCTTGCCGGCAAGATGGCTGCTGCCTACGTGCGCGGCGTCCAGTCCAAGGGCGTCGGTGCCTGCGTCAAGCACTTTGCTGCGAACAGCCAGGAGACCCGCCGCCAGGCATCCGACTCCATCCTCGACGAGAGGACGCTCCGCGAGATCTATCTTGCGGCCTTCGAGATCGTGGTCAAGGAGGCAGCGCCCAAGGCGGTCATGTCGAGCTACAACAGGGTCAACGGTGTCTACGCAAACGAGAACACGCACCTTCTTCAGGACATCCTCTACGGCGAGTGGGGCTACAAGGGTGCTGTCGTGACCGACTGGGGCGGCTCGAACGACCATGTTGCAGGCGTCGCCGCAGGATCGCACTTCGAGATGCCGGCACCGGGACTCGACTCCACCCGCGAGCTCATCGCAGCCGTGAAGGATGGCAAGATCTCCCAGGACCTGCTCGATCGGCGTGTCTCCGAAGCGCTCGAGCTCATCCTCTCGACGCATGATGCAACAGCAAACGCTGCCTCCTCCTTCGACGAGGAGGGACACCATGCCGTGGCAGAGCGTGCTGCAGCCGCAGGCATCGTCCTTCTCAAGAACGAGAAGGCAGGGGAGAAGCCGCTTTTGCCTCTTGCTCCGAAGACGAAGGTTGCCCTCATCGGCGACTTTGCAAAGGAGCCCCGCTATCAGGGTGCCGGCTCCTCGCTCGTGAACCCGACGAAGCTTGAGACGCTTCTCGAATGCATCCAGGACTCCGGCCTCGACTTCGTGGGCTACGAGCCGGGCTTCGAGCGCTCGGGCGAAAAGAATGCCGAGCGTGCCCAGGCGGCAGTCGCTCTTGCAGAGAGGGCAGATGTCGTCCTGCTCTGCCTGGGACTTCCTGAGTCTGAAGAGTCCGAAGGCATGGACAGGACGAGCTTCGAGCTTCCGGCAAACCAGGTCGCGCTCATGAAGCAGCTGAGCTCTGTGAACAGCAATATCTGCTGCCTTCTCTCCTCAGGCGGCGCGGTCGCGACCGACTGGGCAGACGAGGTGCCGGCCCTTCTCTATCTCGGCCTCGGCGGCCAGGCAGGGGCACGCGCTGCGCTCGAGGTGCTCACGGGTGCCCAGAACCCCTCCGGCAAGCTTGCAGAGACCTGGCCGAAGGCTCTCGCAGATACCCCATGCGATGGCATCTTCCCGTCTGACGATGCCGATGCCCAGTACCGCGAAGGCATCTATGTGGGATACCGCTACTACGAGACGGCGAAGGTCCCTGTAGCGTTCCCGTTCGGCTATGGCCTCTCCTATACGACATTTGCCTACAGCAATCTTTCTGTCCATGTGAAGCAGTCCGACGTGAAGGCAGGAAAGCTCCCCACCGCAACGGTCACGTTCGATCTCAAGAACACGGGCACCCGTGCTGGCGCCGAGGTGGCCGAGGTCTATATATCAAAGCCCAAGGCACGCATCTTCCGTCCCGCCGAGGAGCTCAAGGGATTTGCGAAGGTCGCGCTTGAGCCGGGCGAGAAGAAGACCGTGACCATCGAGCTCGACGAGCGCGCCTTCCGCTACTTCAATGTGGCGACGGGTGCCTGGGAAGTCGAAGGCGGCAACTATGAGGTCAAGGTCGGCGGCTCGAGCGAGCACCAGGCCTTGAAGGCAGTCGTGCTCCTGGCTGATACGCATGCCCCCGATCCCTACATGGGAAGAAACATCCCCGAGTACCGTACGGGTGCTGTGCACGGCATTGCGAAGGAGGAGTTCGAGGAGCTCCTCGGCAGGAGGCTTCCTGAGCCGCGCGTGACGCTCGACAGGAATACCTGCTTCCGCGACCTCAACCACGGCAGGAGCCCGATCTTCTGGATCGTCTGGCTCGTGCTCCAGCATCTCGTGAAGAAGGGCGCCAAGGAAGGACGTCCGAACCTGAATGTCCTCTTCATCTACAACATGCCGCTTCGCGCCCTTGCGAAGAACGCCGGACAGTTCGTGTCGATGGGTCTTGTCGATGCGCTTGTCCGCGAGATCCAGGGCTGGGGACTCTGCGGCCTTGTGCCTGCAGCGATCGTCCAGATCTTTGCAGGAGACTTCTTCCTGCTCGTCTGGTTCCTCTGGTTCTTCGCGCCGCTTGCCTACGAGCTCATCAAGAATCTCGTGCTCAACGCACGGGGCGAGAAGCTCCTCGCAGCGCAGGACCGCAACTGATATAGGCAGCCACCCCGAGAGAAGGGATTCGTTTCATGAGCTTCAAGACGTGGACCCAGGAACATGAGACGCTCTGGGAATTCATCAAGTTCCAGGTGCTGAGCAACATCTCCACGGCAACGCGCTTCATCTGCACCTGGATCGGCACGGCGCTCTTCATCAATGCGATGCAGCTGACGAGCCCGTTCTCGTTCCTCATCTTCGACTACACGACGCCGGGCTCCCATGGCCTGGGCGGGTTCATCACCTTCCTGATCGCTGAGGTGCTGGCACAGGTCGTGAACTTCTTCGTCCAGATGAAGTGGGTCTTCAAGTCGACGGCTGACTTCTCGAAGTCCGCACCGAAGTATGCGGTCCTCGCTGTCGTCATCGTCGTCGTGAACCTGATCCTGCCGGGCCATGTCACGGCTTTCTGCGAGAGTACGTGGGGCATGGGCGCCGAGCTTGCCGGCACCGTCGCTTCTGTCGTCAACACTCTCCTCGCCGTCATCGTGAGCTTCCCGCTCCTCAAGTTCTGGATCGCTCCGGACAAATAAGGCTTCCTGGTATCTCCCCACACCTCCCTTTTTGGGCCCTTCTGTGGCATTGCTGCAGGAGGGCCTCCACCTTTATAGGGAAGGCCTATATCTAAGTAATAGGCACTTAGATATAGTGAGCTAAGAAAACTTAGAAAAACTGAGATTATATGTATAAAACTATCTCAGCCGGCAATATATATAAGCGAAACCCGAGGAGGTCCAGAAGGGCCTCCGGAACACTTGAAGGAGTGGTAACGATGGCAGGAATGGTTCCCTATAGCGACTACGAGAAGGCTCTCCGCAGGGCATGGCCGTTCGGCGCGATCGATGACTTCTTCGCGCCTGTGCTCTCGGTGGATGCGTCCGACGCATTCCCGATGGACGTCGAGGATGCAGGCGACCACTACGCGGTGACGGCCCATCTTCCGGGCGTCTCGAAGGATGAGGTCGACGTCGAGCTCAACGAGGGCAGGCTCTCCATCTCCGTGGACCACAGGGAGTCCGACGAGGACAAGGGCAAGAACTACCTGCAGAAGGAGACCTCGGAGTGGCAGGCAAGCCGTGGCGTGTATCTGAAGGATGCCGCCAACGAGGGCATCACGGCAAAGCTTGCGGACGGCGTGCTCACCGTCAACGTCCCCAAGATCGCAGAGCAGAAGGCCAATGCGACCAAGGTCGAGATCCAGTAATCTCTTCCGTAGCCTGTGCAGGAGGGGCAGCGTCTCAGGGCGCTGCCCCTCTTTTTTGTATCGCGTGCCGGGCGAAGCAGATTGCCAAGCTTATGACTCGATGCATGCCAGAATGGACAAGACATTCTCGACAAGCGGAGCTTCGAGATGTGCCCTGAGCTCTTCCATCTCTGGAATGCATGCCAGCTCGTCGAAGAGGCTGGCTTCCTTTGCAAGGATCTTCTTGCCAATGTCCTGCATGGGGGAGATGCACCAGCTGACGTCCAGACCGAGCTCTTCGAGTTTGCCTGCTGCAGCAAGGCGCTCGAGAGCCTGCCTGCTCATGCGTCCCAGTTGCATCTCTGCTCCGATGCTCATCGCGAGACGTGCTTTCCTGCGCATCTCGCTGCAGCCAAGCACAGATGCCACATCATAGAGCGGAGACAGGAAGGCAACGTTTTTCGAGCCCAAAAGCAGGGCATAGTTCTTCGCATGGGCACAGGTAGCGCCAATGTGGCAGCAGAAGAACAAGTCCTCGACGAAGTGCTCCATGTTCTCGCGCGGTGCAAAGGTCCCGAGCAGCAATGTGGCAATCTCGGGAACGGCGGATCAATGAAAGCCCATTGAATACATGAAGGCTGCTGCGAGAGCATATGCCAGGTGCGCAGCGGCAGATGCCGGACATGCTGATTCAGGAGATGGTCCAGCTGAAAATCATGGCAGCAGCTTGTCAAGATTGCGTCTGGCATATAGGACACGACGAACTTCCATCGTGTCGTCTATGACAACATAGAAGACTGAGTAGTTCCTTGCATTCATTCGATAGTAAGGATGGGGCCTGGCTTTTGACGAGGGATAGGGTGCGAAAGCTAGCGGAATCTCTAGCCGTCTATAGATTGCATTCTCGAGATCATCGACCAGCCGGAGTGCTGCCTCTGGATTTTGCAGATGGATGGAATATAGTCCGTAATCTCGTTCAGGTCTTTCTCAAAGATGGGATTGAATAGCAGCCTATATCTCTGCGCGCCCATCGATCCTGCTCCTTGCTCTGCCAAAGACCTCCGATGAAGAGTAGCGAACAGCGGTCTGTTCCGCGGCGGCATCAGCTTCATCCAGCTTTCGTTCGATGCCATCTGTGAGCTCGGAGCATTGCTCAATGCTCATACGCTCCAGACGAACAGCACTGCCTGCTTGAAGGGGCGATGCAATCAGATGTGCATCCATAATATGGCTCCTCATTACGCAAAGCTCCGCATATATAATAGAGCCGCAAAGTTTTGCGTGTCCACAGCATATGCAGAGTTCTGCGTGATTGCCTGAAGCAGCATCTTTCTCTGGATGGAATGCGTGCACTCTGTCGGATTGCTGGCTCAGAGCATGCAGGAAAAGCCTTCTTCTCTATGCTGGTATGCACTGAATCTGAGAGAAAGGCTTGCTATGGAATGCATCATGGTAGGACTCGGCGGCGCTGCAGGAGCTATCCTCCGCTACCTCATAGGGCTTCTGCCCGTAGGCACCCAGGGAGGATTCCCCTGGAAGACCTTGGCCATCAACCTCCTCGGCTCCTTCCTTATCGGCATCCTTACCGGCCTCATCCTCAAAGGTGCGCTTGCGCCGCGCTGGGAGCTGCTCCTGAAGACCGGCTTCTGCGGCGGCTTCACGACGTTCTCTACGTTCGCGCTCGAGTCGCAGGGACTCATCGACAAGGGCGCCTACGGTGCAGCGGCGTTCTATATGGGTATCTCTCTTGTTGCAGGTGTATTTGCTGTCGTCGCAGGAGAAAGGCTCGTGGCATAGATGGAGAAGAAGAGCGCTAAGGAACTCATGGCAGAAGGCGTCTGGTACGACGCCGGGAAAGACGAGGAGCTCGCAGAGCTCCGCGAGCGTGCCCAGGACATGGCATACGAGTTCAACCAGGCAAGGCCCTCCGACCTTCCCCGGCAGAAGGAGCTCCTGGAAGACCTGCTGGGCTCAGTCGGCGAAGATATGGAGCTCTGGGCGCCGCTTCAGGTGGACTATGGCTTCAATGTGCATATCGGTGCCCATACCTTCGTGAACCATGGTGCGTACTTCATGGATGGGGCAAAGATAACGATAGGGGAGCACTGCTTCATCGGTCCTGACTTCGGTGCCTACACGGCACAGCACCCGCTCGTGGCAGAAGAAAGGAACTCCTTCATCGAGCGCGCGCTTCCGATCGAGGTCGGCAACAACGTCTGGATCGGTGCCCGCGTGACGCTTTTGCCTGGCGTCCATATCGGCGAGGGCTCGGTCATAGCTGCTGGTGCCGTCGTCACGAAGGACATCCCGGCACATGTCCTTGCGGCAGGCGTCCCTGCCAGGGTCGTGCGTCCCATCACAGACGAAGATCGCATCAAGAAATAGCCTCCTTCGTTGCGCTTATGCCGTCTCCTGTGCCGTCTGGCACGCGAAGCCTCACGCCTCCCGATATATAGCGTCTCTATCCCGCTCTTGTGGGTAAGGTGTGTGGCAAGCGACTCGCTGCGGAAGAGCGGGGACTTGCCTTGCTCTCCGTTGGACCAAGGAGGCACATCATGGGTGATGAGAAGGTCAGAAACGTTGTCCTTGTGGGCCAAGGCGGCGTGGGCAAGACCATGCTGGCAGAGGCCATGCTGCACCTGACGGGCAAGACCACCCGTCTCGGAGGCCATGCAGGCACCAAGCCCACGCTTGACTACGATAACGAGGAAGCATCGCGCGGATTCTCCATCTCGACGACCATCGCCCCGATCGAGTGGAAGGGCACCCGCATCAACGTGCTCGACGCTCCCTGCTATCCTGACTTCGTCGGCGACGCCTATGCAGCCATGAGCGCCTGCGAGACGGCGCTCTTCGTCGTCGATGCCCAAGGCGGCCCTGCTGCCGTGACGACCCGTCTCTGGTTTGCCGCAGAAGACCTCTCCCTTGCACGTGCGGTCTTCGTGAACCGCATCGACCGCGCAGAAGCTGACTTCGCAACGACGCTCGAGAGCCTGAAGGAGCACTTCGGCCCGCGTCTTGCTGCGGTCACGCTTCCCATGGGGACAGGAGATGCTTTCTCCGGCGTCATCGACGTCGTGCACCAGGTAGCCCGCCATCTCGAGAACGGCAAGCCCGTCGAGGGGCCGGTGCCTGCAGAGTATGCAGACGAGCTCCAGGAAGCGCGCGATGCCCTCTGCGAGCTTGTCGTCGAGGCAGACGACGACCTCATGATGAAGTACCTCGATGGAGAGCAGCTCACGCAGGAAGAGCTCGAAGGCCTGCTTCACAAGGCGCTTGTCGAGCGCATCTTCGTGCCGGTCTTTGCCGGCTCCTGCGTGAAGGAGGAGGGCGTCATCTCCTTCATGGACAATGTCGTGGACTACTTCCCGGCCATGGCGGACTTCGGCCGCATCCCGCTCGTGAACGGCGAGCAGCTCGATATCTCGCCTGATGACGACCGTCCGGTCGCCTTCGTGTTCAAGTCTCTTCAGGATCCTTCGAACGGCCGCCTCTCGTTCCTGAAGGTCCTGGCCGGCACCGTGACGCCGGGCTTGGAGCTCGTGTGCGCCCGCACAAGGAAGACAGAGCGCCTCACGCACCTCTTCCGCATGATGGGCAAGGAGACCCAGGAAGTGAAGTCGGCATCGGCAGGAGACATCGTCGTCGTGCCGAAGCTCGAGGTACAGACGGGCGATACCCTTTCTGTCACCGGCAAGGTCGAGGCAGCTGCCTTCCGCTTCCCGAACTCGCTCTACCGCATTGCTATCGAGCCGGACAAGCGCGGCACCGAAGACAAGCTCTATACGTTCCTCGAGAAGGCAGCAGATGCAGATCCTACCCTCAAGGTCGAGCGCGACGAGGAGACGGGCCAGACCGTCATCTCCGCTATCGGCGAGGCACAGGTCTCCGTGCTTCTTGACCGCCTCGAGGACCGTGTCGGCATCACTGCCCACACCGTGAAGCTCAGGATTCCGTATCGCGAGACGATCCGCCGTGTCGCGTCTGCCGAGGGCAGGCACAAGAAGCAGACGGGCGGCGCCGGCCAGTTCGGCGACTGCTGGCTGAGGCTCGAGCCGAACCCGGGCAAGGGCTACGAGTTCGTCGACGAGGTCGTCGGCGGCCACATCCCGAGGAACTTCATCCCTGCCATCGACAAGGGCGTCCAGGAGACCATGGCAGAAGGCGTGCTGGCAGGCTACCCGATGATCGACGTGAAGGTCGCCGTCTATGACGGGTCCTACCATCCGGTCGACTCGAATGAGATGGCCTTCAAGACGGCCGCGAGGATCGGCTTCCAGAAGGCCGTCGAGCAGGCAGAGCCGGTGCTTCTGGAGCCCATGGCAAAGATGAAGGTGTCGGTGCCTGAGTCCTACGCCGGCTCCATCATGGGCGACATCTCGGCATCGCGTGGCCGCGTCGAGGGCATGGAGGCAGGCCAGGGCGCAGCGGCAGGGATGACAACGATATCGGCGACCGTGCCATATGCCGAGGTCGTCGACTATGCGACACGCCTGCGCTCGCTTTCCCGCGGTACCGGCGAGTTCACGATCGAGCTCTCCGGCTATGAGCAGGTCCCGCACGACGTGCAGGAGAAGCTTGCAAAGGAGTATCAGGAAAGGCGTGCTGCCGGCCTTAAGTAGGCACATGCACACAGGAAGACAGAAGGCCTGCAGGTCCATCCGAGCCTGCAGGCCTTGTTGCTGCCGAAGCGTTTTGAGGGGCCCCAAGGGACAAACATGGCCGCAGATGCTCGGCAACTGCTTGACTACTATTTGACTACTATTCGAATAGTAGTCAAATAGGCACGAAAAGTAGTCAAATAGGGGCTAGAGCTAAACAAGTTGGGTCTAAAAGTAAACAAGCGGGAGCAGAACTAAACAAGTTCGAGTCGAAGCCAGATGGGACAAGGATGGCATCAGGCGTGTCACGAGAGCCTGTCCCGTCGGGTCGCACATCCTGCTATGGGCTTCCTTCGACAGGAGGCTGAAGCATTTCTTCTGCACCTCGTTCTGCGCCAAGCAAATATCACCTATTTGATAGCTTTTATCGATTGTAGCCTTCCGGAACCATCTGAAAAACGGTAGCATCTGAGAGCAAAGATGCATATCTGTGTCTCTCTGCCGCGTGATATGCTCAGATATGCCAGATGTCATTCAACTAAGGATGGTTCCCATGCTCACTGCAATTCAGGTAAAGCCCGATGTCTATTGGGTGGGCGCGCTCGACTGGAATGCCCGCAGCTTCCACGGCTACAAGACCGAGGACGGCATCACCTACAACGCCTATCTGATCATGGACGAGAAGGTGACGCTCATCGATACGGCCAAGATCACGTTCAAGGACGAGCTCATCTCCCGCATCGCAACCGTGATCGATCCTTCCAAGATCGATGTCCTCATCTGCAACCACGTGGAGATGGACCACTCTGGCTCCACCCCTGTCATCAAGCAGCTCTCCCCGAACGTCGAGATCTATGCCTCCGCACCCCAGGGCGTCCGTGGCCTCACGGCACACTACGGCGACCTCGGCTATCATGGCGTGAAGACGGGAGATACCCTCTCGATCGGCAAGCGCACGCTGACCTTTGTGCAGACGCCCATGGTCCACTGGCCGGACAACATGGTCACCTACGATGCCTATGACAAGATCCTGTTCTCGAACGATGCCTTTGGTCAGCACTATGCATCCTCTGGCCGCTTCGACGACGAGAACGAGCTCTCTGTCGTCCTGAACCAGGCACGCAAGTACTATGCGAACATCGTCCAGCCCTACCGCACGCAGGCAGCTGCCGCCGTCAAGGCCGTGCGCTCCCTCGGTGCGGACGCAATCGATATGATCGCCCCTGCTCACGGCGTCATCTGGCGCTCGCATGTGGAGGATATCCTCAAGGCGTACGAGGAGGAGTACACCTCCGGTACCCTCAAGGATTCTGCTGTCGTGGTCTATGACTCGATGTGGGGCTCCACGGACAAGATGGCCCATGCTATCGCTGACGGCTTCCTTGCAGCTGGCGTCAAGGTCGAGCTCATGGACATCAAGGCGAACGACAACTCTGATGTGATGAATGCCTTCCTCGATGCGAAGTATGTCTGCGTGGGATCGCCTACCTTCAACTCCCAGATGCTTCCGACCATCGCAGGGTTCCTGTGCTACATGAAGGGCCTCTCCCCGAAGAACCAGGGTCGCATCGGCATTGCCTTCGGCTCCTATGGCTGGGCTCCGCTTGCACAGAAGCAGATCGCTTCCGAGATGTCTTCTGTCGGCTTCGATGTGCGCGAGACCATCTCCGAGAACTGGATTCCTTCCGAAGAGCACCTTGCCGCTATCCGCGACAAGGTCATCGCCCTCGTGAAGGCAGAGGCATAGGGCTTCCTATCAAGAAGGAGGCAAAGCAGTACTGCATGCCAGATGCGCCTGCTGCCAATGGAGCCGGGACTTTTGTCCCGGCTCCATCTCTGTCGGACCGAAAAGAGTGGCATGGATGTGTGGTGCAGGCTCCCGGCCGTGCCGCCAGAAGGAAATCTTGTGGGATGCCTGGAGCTGTGCTGGACCATCTGCCCCCATCCGGCTGGCTTGGGCATCATGCAGGATAGCGGCAGGGGGCGAAGAGACCAGGGCCTGTCCATAGGGCATGGCAAGAGGTGGAAGCAGAGCTCGCGTACGAGAGGTCTGACTATCATTTTTGAATCTCATGATACTCAAAAATGATAGTCAAACGTGAGACCCAAACACAGAATCGAAGATGCAGGTTCAAGGCTGCATCCAGCTGGGGAGACACTGGGCTGGCTGCGTATCCTCCCAGCTCAGCGCCCGTATCGTGGATGGCCGTCCGTCTGGCTGCAGCGCACTGCGGATGCTGGCGCATGAGCATCCAGACCCATGTTGAGCCTCATTCTGGCACCCAGGGCATCGCAAAGCGATGCCTGAAGATGAGACTCAAAACATGCCGTTGACAGATAGCTGAGAGAATCAAAGAACGATCCATCTTCCTGTCCTGGATGCACCTTCATGGCGGATGCGCCCCTGTGCACGCAGCTCGGCCATGTCACGGTTCGTCGTTGCCCTGCTGACACCCAGACTGACGCTGGCTTCGGCGAGAGATGATGCGGGATGCTCTGACAGATAGACAAGCAGCCTCTCCCGACGCTCTGCGATTGCCTGCGAGCGTGGCGAAGGGGCATCTTGCCGTTCTGCAAGGTTGCGCTTATAGATGGTCGTCAGGAAATAGATCCTGTCTTCATCGGTCTCGAGCAGAGGCTCAGGAGATCCGTTTTCTGCGAGGGACTGCAGCATCTTGTGGATGCCGGTATTTCTGCCCTCGGTGAGATGGAGCTCCTTCAGAAACTCTCCGACACGGCGGTTGCGGTATCTCCTGCTGACCGCCCTGAACTGCTTGAGATTGTCGATAGTGATGGAACGGTCCGCTCCAGGATGCGACAGTATTTCGATGCGGTCGGGAAGCACGCGCACCTCGATGGGCTCGCGGGTATCGTAGCCTTTGTGGTAGACAGCATTGGCGAGCGCCTCTTCGATGGCCTGATAGGGATAGTTGAAATACCGCTCGGCCTCAGCCTTGTCTGGCAGCTTGGTGATGGCCTCCTCGATCACGTTGTTCTGCAGATAGCGCAGGGCCCCCTCCAGCTGTGCATCAAGAGGACCTGCAAAGGAATGCTCGAATATGCGGTCTCCGCCTTCTCCGTCAGGGAGCTCCACAATATCGATATGGGCTGCATAGGGGAAGAACCGCTCCGGATTCGAGGAGAAGAACAGCAGCCCGACATTTTTGGGCTTCACATATTCCGTCGGGCCATCGACGATATTCATGCTTCTGCAGAGCTCGATGAAGTCCATAGTGTCGGCACGGCTGTAGAGCGAGCTTCCGGTCTTCTTGAGATATGACCTGATGAGTGGCAGGCTCAGGTCGCTGATATCGGCGGCGTGGTTGATGCGGTCGTCGAAGGGGACATTGTTTGCAAGGTTGTAGAGGTCGACCTGCTCCTCATGCGTCGGCTCGACTGTGCTTGCCATCTTCCGGATCCAGCAGACCCTCTCTGACTTCTTGCCCATCGATTTTGGAGAGGAATAGGGCCTCTGGCTTCCCCCGGGCGCCCAGATCACAATGAAGGTCTTGCCTTTGTATGTGCAGACCTCGGTGATGGGCATATAGGGAGGCTGGATGAGCTTGCATTTGTTGAGCATGTCCTTCAGCCATCCATCGACCATTTCCTCAGGGACACCTATCGCTTCGTGCCTGCCTCGGGTTTCGTGCACGCCTATAACGATATAGCCGCCTCCCCAATTATCGATATCGTTGGCAAAGGCGCAGATGGTCTTCAGGGAGGCCTGCGGATCCCAAGTCTCCTTGAATTCGATTCTTGCCCATTCAACGACCTGTCCGTCCAGCAGCGTTTCGATAGTGGTTGGAATAGCCATCTGCGGAGCCTTTCAGTCTCATTTTTGACTATCATTTTTGAGTCTCATGATACTCAAAAATGATAGTCAAACGTGAGACCCAAATACAGGGCTGAAGACGCGGGGCCTGAGCAGGATGAGACCGTGCGGACAGCAGGCAAATATCGGCGCGGGTCCTGAAGGCTGCATGGACCTGCACTCTGATGAGACTGGCTATGTTATTGGCAAAGGAATGGATCGATTCTGTGCTGATCTTTCGGTCCTACGCCTGAAGGGCGGCTGGGCAGGCAGCATGAGTATCATCTCTGCATCTTATGTGATCCAAAGATGATACTCAAACGTGAGACTCAATCAGTTTCAGGAGAGCAAGCCGCGGCGGGCAGGTGTCTTCCTCTCCGTTGTCTGCCACAGGGCGGATAGAGGGCTTCTGTGTGAGGCTGGCTGCATCTTCTCGTCTGCCGGGTCTCTGGCGAGGCGGAAATACGGCAGAACAGCTGTTTCTTGGGTAGAAACGAAGTATGCATGCAGGATTTCTCGGCAGCCCGCCAGGATGGTCTTACGCTGCTGGTGGGCTCCGCCAGAACAGGACAGTACGTTTTGGTAGAATTGGGCTTTAAGATTCGCACGTATCCGGGAGGCAAGCGCCTACGCGCATGGACATAGCAATTAGCATCGTCGTCACGATACTTCTGACTATCGTTAACGGCTATTTCTCGATGTCGGAGATGGCACTCTCCACTGCCAAGAAGGTCATGCTCGACCATGAGGCGGAGGAGGGGGACAGGCGTGCGGCACTTGCTGCCCAGATGACAGAGGACCCCACAGCCTTCCTTGCGGCCATTCAGGTCGCGATCACGCTGGTGGGATTTGCGAGTTCGGCATTTGCTGCCACGAGCCTCTCTGAGCCGCTTGCAGCATGGATGGTATCGCTCGGCATGAGCGCAGCGACCGCCTCTGTCCTCGCTCCCATCATCATCACGCTCATCGTCTCCTACTTCTCGATTGTCGTGGGCGAGCTTGTCCCCAAGCGCATCGCTATGGCAGACGCCGAGAAGATGGCAAAGAAGGTCGCAGGCCCCTTGAAGACCTTCGCCACGATCGTGAAGCCGCTCGTGTGGCTCACATCGGCAAGCGCAAATGGCCTGGCGCATCTTCTGGGCGTGAAGTCTGCGGAGGACCGCAACAACGTCTCCGAAGACGAGATCAAGTACATGGTCTCCGATGCAGACGACCTCTCCGATTCGGAGAAGTCGATGATCCATGAGATCTTCGACCTCGGCGATGCCATTGCCCGTGAGGTCATGGTCCCTCGTGTCGATATGACCGCGATGGAGGACACCTCGACCATGGGGCAGGTCCTTCAGGTCATGCGCCGCACGGGCTACTCCCGCATCCCCATCTACCATGAGGACGTGGACCGCATCGTCGGCATCGCCCATATCAAGGACATTATCAGCCCCCTCATGGACGGCGAGAACAAGGACGAGAGCATCTCGAAGTTCATGCGTGACGCCGACTTCGTGCCTGACACGAAGGACATCATCCCGCTTCTCCAGGAGATGCAGTCCTCCCATGACCAGATGGTCATTGTCGTCGACGAGTATGGCGGAACGGCTGGCGTCATAACGATCGAAGACATCGTCGAGGAGATTGTCGGAGAGATCGAGGATGAGTTCGACCCCGATAACAAGTACCTGACGAAGCTCTCCGATCGCGAATGGCTTGTCGATGGCCGCTTCTCGGTGGACGATGCAGCAGACCTCGGCTGGCCTATCCCTGACAACGAGGAATACGAGACCGTGGCTGGATTCATCCTGGAGCTTGCCGACCAGCTGCCCTCGCCGGGTGACGTCTACACGAAGGATGGGTATACGTTCCGCGTGCAGTCCATGCGCGGAAGGAGAATCGCCCTGTTGCGTGTCACGGCGCCCGAGCCTGCCAAGGAGGAAGAGCCTGAAGAGGCACCCTCCGAAGAGGAGAAGAAGCAGCCGAAGGACCACGAAGAGGACTAAGGTGCAGGAGGTTTCGCTGTGTCCAACATCATAGAGTTCCAGAAGATCTCGATCGGACCGGAGTTCCTGACGGCCCGTGTGCGCATAGGCGATGGCTATCCGGAAATGACAAACGAGGACCTGGATGCCACGACGAGGGTCTGGCGTCTCATGCCGCAGATTGCAAGCCATGCCTGCGTGGGCGACGGCGGCAAGACCTTCCGCGATGTTATGGGCGGAACCGAAGTCGCACACCTTCTCGAGCATGTAGCTGTCGAGCTCATGGCAAGGACGAACCTCGGCGACGATATCAGCTATGGGCGCACGAAGGCTGTGGAAGGCGTTGCCCGTACCTACCATGTGCAGCTCGTCTGTCCGGATGACGTGCTCTGCGTGGGAGCTCTTTCCTCTGCTGCCTGGATCCTCCAGTGGGCCTTCTCAGGCGGCGGCTTCCCTGAGCCCGATATCGATGCAATCGTCCAGGGCCTTGTCGGCATGGTGAAGCGTGTGGATAAGGAAGAGAAGGAGCGTGCTGCCTTCGACCGTACGGTCGCGGAGCAGCAGGAGCGTGCGGAGGCAAAGCGCCTTGCGAAGGAGCGCGCCGAGCGCGAGCCCTGGACCGTCGTTCCGGACGATATGGTCGACCAGTGGGCCGAGGGCAGGGAAGGCCTGGATTAGGCGTCTTGCCTGGGCGGGCCTCAGGCATCCCGCAAGAAGACATCCATCCCCGGCAGAGGTGGCTTCAGCCCCTCTGCCGGGGATTCTTCTAGATATGCCTGCCCAAGGCAGTCTATCTGATGCGGCAGCAGAGATGTCCTGTCTGCATCCTCACAGCATGCCTGCCCAGGGAAGGGAGTTTTGGCAGGGGAATAGGCGGCTCTCAGAGCGCTCCTGCGCCGCTTGGCTTCTTCTGCATCCTTCTGGCAGGGTTCGCCTCGCTTAGCTATGATAGGGATGGGTATAATCTGCCAGACAGGGCGGCAGTATGCCGCGCGGCTTTGGAATGTCTGCGCATGGAGTGCGCACCTGCATGGAAAGGATTTGACATGAGCGAGAAGAGCGCAGGTCTTGGTTTTGTTGTCGGCAGCATGCTGGGTGCTGCGGTAGGTGCGGTCGTGGGCCTTCTGCTCGCTCCCCGTTCCGGTGCCGAGAGCCGCGCCATGGCAGCAGATGCAATGAATGACGCATGGGATGGTGCAGTCGATTCCTACGAGCGTGGGTCGCGCGTCGTCTCCGACAAGCTCAACGACTTCCGTCCGCAGGTCGATGCCCACACCGATGAGCTCCGTGCAAAGATCGATCTTGCCCGCGAGCGCATGGACCAGCTCCGCGACACGCTGAACGACGCTGTCTCCACGGCTTCCGACACGGTCACCTCTGCTGCAAGCTCTGTTGCAGATACCGTGAGCTCCGCTGCTGCTCCTGCAGCTGCCTCCGATCCGGTGCACGTGGATGTCGAGTCCGAGACGAAGCCTGCCGAAGAGTAGGTCTTGGCAAGCTCATAGTAGGGGTACGTATCAAGGGGCGCGCCAGTGGCTGCGCCCCTTTTTGTGAAAGAGGGGAATCCACGCATGCTTCGTGTCGGCAAGCTCTACAGGCTCCATGTCTATGACAAGAAGGAAGGGCGCTCCGGCAAGGAGAAGCTCAAGAGCCTGGGCCGTGTGCACATGACGGTGTTCGCGCCGGACGGCAGGCACGTCGTGGGGTTCACGATCACGCAGCCCGATATCGCAGGCATGGTGAAGAGGCCAGACCTCTTCATTGCCTATGATGCCTTCGAGGTGGGCGAGCGTGGCCTCGTTGCCACGAAGGGCAAGGAGAGCTTCGACGATGCGGCGCGCAAGCGCCTTGGCATCGCTTGGGACTCCTGCATCATCTGGTGCGGCATGGATGCCAAGACCACGGATGGCAAGGAGCTCGGCTACATCGACGACGTGGCCTTTGACCCAGCGACCGGCGAAGCGCAGACCTTCTATGTAGGCGATGGCGGACTCTCCCAGAAGCTTGTCGGCACAGTCGAGATTCCAGTCTCTATGCTTCGCGGCTACAAAAAGGGCTTCATGCTGGTAGATCCAGCCGCAGCAGAGCTTGCACTCAATGGCGGCCTTGCTGCCAAGGCAGGCGAGGACTTTGCAAAGGCCAAGGTGGCAAGCAAGGAAGGTGCCGCAAAGGCTGGCAAGGCTGCGACCGAGGCGGTGGACAAGGGCTCGCATGAGCTTGGTCGCGCCATCAGCCGTACTGCCAAGGCCATGGAAGAGTCGAAGGAAGAGTTCGAGAAGGCATCGGGTACGCCCAAGAAGAAGCCTTCCGCCAAGAAGGGTGCATCCAGCCAGGAGGCAGCCCGTGCTGTCGGCAAGCAGCTCGGCAAGATGGGATCGATGTTCGGCTCCTTCATGGATGAATACAAGAAGGCAAGCAAGTAGGCCTGACTCACGCCAGGCCGTTCTAAGGGCAGCGCATGCTGCCCAGGCTGGAGAGAAATGCCTATACCCAAGCTCGCACCCCGCACGAAGAAGATAGTCCGTGGAGTGGGGATGGTCCTGCTCATCGGCGTCACGGTCGCTGCCAATGTGGCGGTGGCCAAGTTCGGCAAGACCCTGAACTCCTGGGTCAGCACCGATTATGTGGATGTGAGCACCACCGACTACAATGCCCGCATGGCACAGGACGAGAAGCTGGCCGAGGAAGAGGAAGCAGAAGGAGCGGTGCTCCTCCAGAACAAAGACAATGTCCTGCCGTTTTCCAAGGATGTGGACAAGGTCAATGTCTTCGGCTGGAGCTCCACCCAGTGGGTGGCTTCAGGATCTGGCTCTGGACAGGTGGCCGGAAAGACGACAGGCCTCCTCGATGCCCTTGTCGATTACGGCATCTCCTACAATGAAGAGCTCACGGACATGTACAAGCGCTATTCGAGCGCCCGTCCGCGCTCTGGCAATGGCTCGCTGAACTCGTTTGCGGATGACTTTTGCCAGCTCGTGGAGCCCTCCATCCAGAACCGTGCCTGGTATACGAAGAGCATGCTCGACAATGCGAAGAGCTACTCCGATGCCGCCATCGTCGTCATCTCCCGTGTGGCAGGAGAGTCCATCGACTGCCCGGGCACGCAGCCGAAGGTCTCGAATACCGGCTATGTCACGACAGACGACACCAGGAGCTATCTCGAGCTCTCGACGCAGGAGCTCGACCTTCTGACGTATGTGGGTGCGAACTATGACAAGGTGGTCGTGCTCGTGAACTCCACGAACGCGATGGAGCTTGGCCCCATCGAGTCCATCCCCGGTGTGGATGCATGTCTCTTGGTGGGCTGCACGGGCTCTGTCGGTACGAAGGCAATCCCCAAGCTCCTCTGGGGTGACGTTAACCCTTCAGGCAGGACAAGCGATACCTATGCCTACGACCTTTCGACTGCTGCAAGCTATCCGAACAGCGGCACCTGGGGCATCGGCACCTACACGAACTCCAAGGGCTCCTATCCAGCAGATGGCACGCTCAATGGCAACGTCGGCACGATCTCTGCCTATGAGGGGGTGTCCTACTATGACTATCAGGAAGGCATCTATGTCGGCTACCGCTGGTACGAGACGGCAGACGAGGAAGGCTTCTGGGACGATGTAGACAACGAGTATGGCAAGGGATACGACGGCGTCGTGCAGTATCCCTTCGGCTATGGCCTCTCCTATACGAACTTCAGCTGGGAGGTCGTGGACTCCTCGATAGAGGACGGCGATACGATCTCCGAGGACAGCCAGATATCCGTGACCGTTCGCGTCACGAACACGGGCCAGAATGCCGGCAAGGATGTCGTGGAGCTCTACTACACGGCTCCCTACTATACAGGCGGCATGCAGAAGTCCTCTGTGGAGCTTGGCGCCTTCGCAAAGACGAAGCTCCTGGTTCCTGGGGAGAGCACCGATGTGACGCTCACGTTCGCTGCGCGGGACATGGCATCGTATGACTGCTATGACGCAAACAAGGATGGCTTCAAAGGATACGAGCTCGATGCCGGCACCTACACGATCTCGCTCAGGCATGATGCCCATACGCCGGATGAGACGGAAGGCTCCACGATCTCGGTCGAGCTGCCAAGGACGGCAGAGCTCACGACCGATGCCGCGACCGGCGCCACGGTAGAGAACCGCTTCACGGGAGATTCTGCAGAAGACGGCGTCTCGATCGATGGGAGCAATGCGGGATACCCCCTGACCTGGCTTGACCGCGCAAGCTTCACGGCCACCTATCCCAAGAAGACGGCAAACAGGAGCATGACAACGAAGGTGATAGAGAAGAACCTCTACCATGCCCAGGATGCAGATGCTGCCATCGAGAGTACGGATGCAGCTGTGAAGTATGGCGCCTCAGGCACGAAGGCGCTGGGGGATGATGGGTCCTTGACAGAGCTTGGCTATGCCCTAGGTCTCGACTACGGCAACCCCCAATGGGAGTCGCTCCTGAACCAGATGAGCCAGGCCGAGCAGGAAGACCTTGTGCTCCATGGGTATTCCAATACGGCTGATGTCGCAAGCATCGGAAAGCCGCAGACCAAGGAAGTGGATGGCCCTTCGCAGGTAGGCTCCTTCAACCAGCTCAAGTATGGTACCGGCTTCAGCAACGGCACGGTGCTTGCACAGACCTGGAACACGGAGCTTGCTGGCCGGATCGGCGAGGCGCTGGGAGCAGAAGCTGCCTATATCGGGGTCGATGGCATATACGCGCCTTCCGCAAACCTCCACCGCTCCGCCTTCGGCGGCAGGAACTACGAGTATCTCTCCGAAGATCCTGTGCTGACAGGAAAGATGGCGGCAGCAGAGGTCAGAGGCATCAAGAATACGGGCACCTACTGCTTCGTGAAGCACCTGATCTGCAACGATCAGGACACGATGAGGGACGGCCTCTACGAGTGGATGACGGAACAGACGCTGCGCGAGCTCTATCTCGAGCCGTTCCGCATCCTCGTGGAAGAGGGCGGCGCGACGGGCATGATGAGCTCGTACAACAGGATTGGTGCCGTCTGGGCAGGAGGATCCGAAGCACTCCTCACGGGCGTCCTCAGGAATGAGTGGGGCTTCAAAGGTGCTGTCATCACCGACTACGCCGACCACCACACGTACATGAATGCCGACCAGATGCTCAGGGCTGGCGGAGACCTCTATATGGACGGCATCATGCGCGACGGCGCCTTTGTGTACGAGACTGCATCTGCAACCTTCCAGCAGGATCTGAGGCGCGCTGCGAAAGACGTGCTCTATGTCTGGCTCAATGCGCGGGCACAGAATCTCCAGTACAACGAGACGGCAGCCAAGGCATTCGTGCGTCCGATCAAGCATGCCGGCATGCCCATCCTCTCCATCGGACTGGGGCTGCTCGATGCCGCGATCCTTACCGGAGCGGTTGCAGGGGGATGGCGAAAGTGGAAGAGGAAGCACCAAGGGCAGGAAAGCATGATTGAAACGCCCTCTGAGTGAGGGAGGAGAGAAAAGGATGCATGCTCTGTGAAAAGCAGGGCATGCATCCTTCGATTATGGAGAGCCCTTCATCAGGTCTGCACAGCGTGTCGACAGACCAGGAATTCTTTAAGATGTATATAACTTGGTCCTTCATGCAAGGCACTTTTCTGCCATGCAAGTAAAGCAAACGCAAATCTCCCTTGGCATGCCATTTCAGCAAACTGACAGAAGTCTTGCAGCAAACGTGTGGCTTGTAGTCATAGTGCTTTTATAAGAACAAATTACAGAAACCTGACATCATGCATCAGTTGCATCAAAAGAGAAAATTCCAGCTCCAATTGTCCGTGACGATACGTGAAAATGGCATGAATAAGAAAGCTTGAATTCGGACTCCTAGATCAATCAGCATGTTGAAAGGATGCAGAAAGCATCGTAGACTTCAAGGGGATTCTCTTTAGCAATTGGCATAAATCAGCTTTCTTGCGTCTGGCAATGCAGCTTACTGAAAATCTGACGTGTCGGCGTGATAAGTGCAACCCGGAAAAAGTCGGGGGAGGGGTGCTCGTCGACATGGGTTCACAGGATATGGCAGCGGCTAGCACCAGGATGCCACAGGAAAAGACGCAGCGTGCGTCTCAGAAGCTGTGGGGTGCAGACGCTTCGCAGACGCAGGACCACACGGTCCTGGACCAGGAAGCAGTGCAGGCAGCCCAGCGGCTTGTCTCGCGGTATGGCTACCGTGTTGCAAAGCGCCTGTTCGATATCATGTTCAGCCTCCTGGTGCTTGTTCTTCTGTCATGGGTCTATGTCGCTACAGCCATTGCGATCAAACATGACAGCGAAGGGCCGGTGTTCTTCAATCAGGAACGTGTCAGCAAGGATGGCAAAACCTTCAAGATGTACAAGTTCCGCTCCATGTATGTAGATGCGGAAGAGCGTCTGAAAGACCTGCAGGATCTGAATGAGAAGGATGGTCCTGTCTTCAAGATAAAAGATGACCCACGCATCACGCACGTGGGCCATTTCATCCGCAAGACCAGCATCGACGAGCTGCCGCAGTTCGTCAATGTCCTGAAGGGCGATATGTCCATCGTGGGACCGCGTCCGGCACTTCCCCGCGAGGTGCGCCAGTACACGCCCTATCAGAAGGAACGCCTTCTGGTGAAGCCGGGCATCACCTGCTTCTGGCAGACACGCAGGAACCGCGATAACATCAGCTTCGATGAGTGGGTCGGTCTCGATCTTCTGTACATCAAGAAGTGCAGCGTGCTGACCGATCTGAAGCTCATCATTCAGACGGTAGGTGTTGTGCTGACTGCTCAGGGGAACTGAAAACATTTGAGGAGTGTGCGATATGGTGCAGAAGCTGCTGAATCGAAGTTGATTTCCAGCAATATGGACAGCACATTGCTTCAGTACGAGAGTCTTCTCGTTAAGCCGGGCATTACGTGCTACATGCAGACAAGAATGAAGCGTGATGTGATAGGTTACGACGAGGGGCTGGCCTGGTCCTGATCTATATTAACCAGTGCAATGCTTGGTAGGATTTCAGGATTGTGATTCAGGCCGCAGGGTGTGTTCTCACGGTGGAGGGAAGCTAAGACAGCGACCCGTTTTGGTATGTTCGACAATAAGGACAGTTGGGAATCGGCTTGCGTATTGCGATGATTGGACATAAGCGCTTTGGCTCTCGAGAAGGTGGAGTCGAGGTTGTTGTCACTGAGCTGGCCAAGAGGATGGCTGCTCTCGGCCACGAGGTTACCTGCTATGATCGATCGGGTTCCGATGTTATGACTGGTGATGCGACCGAGACTCGTGAACGCATTATAGATGGCGTCCGTGTCGTGCCAGTTAAGACCATCGATAAAAAGGGACTCGCCGCTGCGAGCGCTTCATACTATGCAACTAAGGCAGCAATTGCAGACAAGCCCGATGTTATTCACTTCCATGCTGAGGGGCCGTGCGTGTGTCTTCCTATGGCGCGCAGGGCAGGAATTCGTACCGCCGCAACCATCCATGGGCTTGACTGGCAGCGTGCCAAGTGGGGAAGGCTTGGGTCTGCCTATATCAAGCATGGGGAGAAGGCTGCTGCCGAGAGCGCGGATGAGATTATCGTGCTCTCGCATTCGGCGCAGGATTACTTCGAACAGACTTACAATCGAAGTACTGTTTTTATCCCCAACGGTATGAATCCTAAGGAATATCGACCAGCAGACGAGATTGAGAAACGTTGGGGTTTGAAGAAGAACTCCTACATCCTCTTCCTGGGAAGACTTGTTCCGGAAAAGAGACCAGAGCTGTTGATTGAGGCTTTCAAGAGGCTTGATACAGACAAACGGCTCGTGATTGCTGGCGGTGCCTCTGATACCTCGGAGTACGAGAAACAGTTGCGGGATATGGCAGAGGGCGACAAGAGAATTCTGTTTACGGGCTTCGTGACTGGCAATACTCTGGCGGAGCTCTACTCTAATGCCTATTGCTACGTCTTGCCTTCGGATGTTGAAGGCATGCCCATGAGCCTTCTGGAAGCCATGGCATACGGAAGATGTTGCGTAACGTCCGATATCCCCGAGTGTGCCGATGTGCTTGCTGGGAATGGGCTGACGTTTGAAAAGGGCAACGCTGATGCACTGGAAACGGTACTCGAGAACATATTGGAAGCACCAGAACGAGTGAAGCTACTTGGCAAAGCTGCAAGAGAACACGTAACAAGAAGTTACGATTGGGATATCGTCGCTCAACAAACTCTAGGAATATACTCCGGCATGCGTGAAAGGTACTAGATGGCAAAGTCAGAAAAGAAGCTAAATGGAACAATAATAGTCACCTATCGCTGTAATGCTCGCTGCACGATGTGCAATCGCTATAAGGCGCCAAGCCGTCCGGATGAGGAGATATCTCTCGATACGATCAAGAAGCTCCCCAGGATGTATTTCACGAACATCACGGGAGGAGAGCCTTTCATCCGTGAGGATCTTCCTGATATCGTGCGTGAACTCTACAAGAAAAGCGACCGCATCGTCATCTCTACGAATGGCTACTTCACAGACCGCATCATCAAGCTTGCCGAGGAGTTCCCCAAGGTAGGCATCCGCGTATCTATTGAGGGTCTCGAGCAGACCAATAACGAGATACGTGGCCTGCCCGATGGCTTCAACCGTGGCTACTCAACGCTCAAGAAGCTTGTCGAGATGGGACATCCCGATGTGGGCTTTGGCGTGACGGTACAGGACAAGAACGCCCCGGATCTTGTGCCGCTCTACCATCTGGCCAACGAGCTGCATATGGAGTTTGCTACGGCAAGCCTGCATAACAGCTTCTACTTCGTTGAAGCCAAGAACATCATCCATGACCGTCCGATGGTTGCGCAGAACTTCGAAGACCTGATCAATGAGCTCCTGAAGAGCAACGAGCCTAAGAAGTGGTTCCGTGCCTACTTCAACCATGGCCTCATCAATTACATCTATGGACAGCCTCGTTTGCTTCCTTGTGATATGGCTTTCGATACCTTCTTCATCGACCCCTATGGGGATGTGATGCCCTGTAATGGCACAAAGGACAAGGAGGTCATGGGCAACCTCAACAAGCAGAGCTGGGATGAGCTCTGGAACTCCGAGCAGGCAGAAAAGGTGCGCAACATTGTACGCAATTGCGATAGGAACTGCTGGATGATAGGCAGCGTTTCTCCTGCCATGCACAAGTACATCTGGAAGCCAGCAGCATGGGTGCTTGCCCATAAGCTGCGTCCTGGCAAGAAGTATGACATGCATGAGCTCAAGATCGTGCGTGACTATGAGGATGGAAAGGTCACCAAGGAAGAGCTAGACAAGCTTTCTACCTGCGATATGTTTGCCGTTGTAAACGATGGCCTCTCTGAAGCAAGCAAAGCCGAAGCGCATGTGTTTGAGACAAGCGAAGTTCTTGCGCACGCTGAGGAAGCTGTAAGACAAGCAAAGGCTCAGCAGTCATTGCCAGAAGGCCAGGGAGGCAAAGAAGATTGGTGATTGGCCATGGCTTTCGCCATAGGCATTTGGACAACTGCCCGTTTTATTAAGGTAGGTCAAGCAACGTTGGACTGAACGGGCTCTTGCTAAGGTGTGGCACTGCGAGGCATTGATGCTAGAGAGAAACGTGGCATAGCTTGGTCGGCCATATCCCCAGCCAATGCGGAACGTTGACTTCTGTTTCAACGACTGCTGGATTCTCACTTGAGAACTCGAATCCATGACATGATATCGCAACTGTCGAGGCCCGCTCTTCTGCACAATACCTATCATTTATGTGTGGCTTCATCCACTTTATTTCTGTCTCAGATCTTAGATGGGATACGTCATATGCCTACGTTTAGCGTCATTGTGCCTATATACAACGTTGAGAAATACCTTGATCGGTGTATCCAAAGTATCCTGGGACAGAGCTATCGCGACTACGAGCTTATCCTTGTGGATGATGGTTCCCCCGATGGCTGTCCAGAGATGTGCGACGCCTATGCATCTCAAGACTCACGCGTCAAAGTTGTACATAAGACAAATGGCGGACTTTGCAGCGCTCGCAATGCGGGCCTTGCCGTAGCAAGAGGAGAATACATAGTCCCTGTTGACTCCGATGATTGGCTTGTCGATGGTGCGCTTGAAGCCATCTGGACTAAAGCGATTGTTCCTTATGCGCCAGATGCTGTGATATTCAATGCTAAAAAAGTCTTTGTAGATCATGAAGAGAAAATTCCTTGCTATGCCGAACCTGGTTTCTACAATCGGGAGCGAATGCTCAGCGAGGTTCTCCCCTATATGATTTGGGACAAACGACAGCCTTTTTGCAGGGGTATATTCAATCCAGCTGCTTGGAACAAGATTTATAAGCGTTCCATCCTATTGAGTCACTACTGCACAGATGAGCGTATTCGGATGGGCGAGGACAATGCTTATATCTTTGAGTGCCTTTATTACTCGAACTCCCTCTGCATTCTTGATGACGTGCTCTACAACTACTATCAAGAGAATGCTAAATCAATTACGAGTAGCTATGATGCAGGACGTTTTCGTAATAACCGTCTCCTTGTAGACTACCTCGTTGCGCGCCTTGGAGGTAAGGAAGCTTGGCTGGATGATGAACTCAATGCATTCAAGGCATACTGGCTCTTCATGGCAATCTTTCATGAAGCAAGGGCAGGTTCTGGCTTCCGCTCTGGCTGCAAGCATATCAAGCGAGAAATCGAGGCAAATCGCTCTGCTGATGATATCGACTGCTCGCGTTTGCCCAAAGCGGCGGCTCTCTATCTCGGACTAATAAGGTCGGGCTTTTTTTCTCTGGCCCTTGGAGCAGCAAAGCTTGCTGTAAAGATCAAAGGTTAGGTGAGCTACTTGGCCCCCGCAATTAGCATAATAGTCCCTGTCTACGAGGCGAAAAGTACCCTTGAGCGATGCGTGAATTCTCTCATTGATGAAGAATTCACAGGGCAATACGAGATCATCTTGGTGGATGATGGATCGCGAGACGGCTCAGGAGCTCTCTGCGATGCCTTAAGACAGAGGTACCCCTCTCTTATACATGTAGTTCACCAAGAAAATGTAGGGGTCAGTGCTGCCCGCAATGCAGGAATTGACATTGCGGCTGGAACTTACCTTTCCTTCGTGGATTCCGATGACTATGTAACCAGTGATTTTGTTCGCATATGCGCTTCGATGATACGAAGTGATAGCGACATTATCTTTTTCGACTATGTACGCGAACGGTCTGGTATTCGCCATATCGTGAAGCCGCCTGTCATACCGAACGATTTAGAATCCGCTAGGCTCTTAGCACTTACCTGCGAGAGCAATTCTCCTTGTACGAAACTCTACAAGAGGGCATTGTGCAAAGAGGTGAGGTTTCCTCTAGGCCAAAGCTTGGGGGAGGACTTGATATTCAATTTGCGTTTTCTTGCGGTCGCAAGTAGCGCTGCCTATATTCCCGATGCGATGTATGTCTATGTGGAGAACGATGGCAGCAGAACGGAAAGCGAAGCTTGCCTTCAGGACGTTCGAGAATACGAGCTTATGCTGCAGGGCTTGCTGGATTTCTGCTCTACATGTCGGCTGGGCGATCAAGGTAGAAACCTGGCACTCTCCTCCATGAGGCGAGTCATTGCAAACTACGCAGCCCGCCTTAGGAGGCAAGGTTTTAATAAGCTCAAGATCGCACGTGCGCTTGGCAGCATCGAGAGGATTCAGGATGTAATAGATGCGTCTACTGTTGGTTGGAAAGATGTTTTCAGAAGGGCTGTTCTATCACATAGACTCTATTCGCTTGCCAGCTTTGCATTGAAAGGCAAATGATGAAGGAAATCAGCCTCGCCAAGAGTGAAAAACTTACGCTTGCAGTCTTTTCAGCCCTGTTCGTCATAATGTACGCCAGCAGGGTTCTCGTGATTTCTCAGGTCATTGAATCATCCAATATAACGATCTTCATCCAGCTTGTTTATTTGGGATTCGTTAGTCTCTTATGGCTGATGGAGCTCAAATACGGGCATTATCAGCCTACGGCTTTCAGCCTGTTTGTCGTACTCATGGTCTTACATCTATTCTTATTTTGTTTTGTATTAGTAAATCCAGCCATGCCTTCCAATTTGAGCCTGGCCCAAACAAATGGACTATTTCTTCTAATTATTATATTTACTGCTTGGTTTGTGAGAAGCCGCAGCATTCCTCTGCACCTTGCTTCGATGTGTTTCTATGTTTTAGGTGCTGTTCTTCTTTTGCAGATGTTGCTCCATCCAGCAGATATAAATCTCAGCGGCGTTGGTGCTGTCTTCGATGCTGAAGGAAGGACTAGAAGCGTTTTTGGCTTTGGACATGCGAATACGCTTGGCGGCATGTGTGTTGCTCTTTTTATGATGTACCTCTATCGGTTGACTACCGCCGAAATACACAGAGGGGTTTTCGTAAGATGCTTAGACTACGTGCTTCTAACAGTTGCCGTGATTATGCTCTTGTGCAGCGCTTCGAGGAGTTCAATCATTGGACTTGTTCTATTGCTAGGTTCTTGGATGATAGGCAGCTTTTCGCTCAACGCGAATGGGGGAAAAGCTTCGCGTCGTATTGCGGTGCTGTTTATCGCTTTAACGCTGCTCTACAACGTACTTAGTTCGATTGATTCAACTAACCTGCAAACCGCAATCAACCAGTCGAACCGTATTTGGCTCTTCGAGTATGCTGTACCCTCGCTGTTCAATAGCGGAAGAGTTCTGATAGGGCTTGGATATGTTTCCAATACCGCCTATGGAGAAGGACTTACTCCTTATCACACCCTGTGGCTTGATAATGGATATATTTATTATCTTGTTGCTACAGGAGTTATTGGCATCCTAATCATTATGGCGGCCCTCTTCGTTCTTTTCAGAAGCGCCCTCCAATATACAGATGGACGTGAGCATGTGTTTGTGCTTGCTGCTATGGTGACGTATCTGTTTATAGGCTTGTTTGAAGATATGATTTTGAACGGGAACCCTATGAATTATTTCTTGATACCAGTGCTGCTGTCTATGGTTCCGAGGCCGTTGACTGCCAGGTAACGATTAAGGCTTGCCACCAGGAGAAGATGCGCTGATGTCTGAAGTACTATTATCTATAGTAATACCTGTATATAACACGCAAATGTATCTCGACAGGTGCATAAAGAGCATTCTCTTGCAGGACGGAAGCTCTTACGAGATAGTGCTGGTGGATGACGGGTCGGCTGATGGTTCATCAGAGCTCTGCGACGCTTACGGAAAAAAGTACAAAAATGTGAAGGTTGCCCACCAGGCTAACGCTGGAGTGTCTTCTGCTCGAAATCGTGGGCTGGCGCTTGCATCTGGCGAATATATCTGGTTCTGTGACAGTGACGATCGTTTGCTTCCGCATGCGCTTGAGATCGTTCTTAAAACTATAGCTGTATCCATGCCAGATATGATCGTTTTTCCCGTGATGGAGGAAGACTCTGACGAAAGGGCGTTGGGTATTATCCCTGCTCCCACAAAAGCGGACTATGCTAAGAATGGACCTCTTGTTTCAGGCGACCTGCTGTATCTTTATGCACATGTGCTGAACAGAAATATTATTCGAGACGAGAGATTTGATAGCAGCCTCAGCCTGCTCGAGGATCGAGACTTCCTTTATCGCGTATGCTGCAACGTTAAGGGAAAAATAGCAATAATTGATAAGCCGCTGTATGCATATTTTATTTCCAGGGCGGATTCTGCAGTAAATTCGCTGGGTGTGTCTAAATATGTAGACGCTAATGAAGTACAGCTGCATATTCTCAAGGCGGAGCTTAGGCAATCGCGATGCTGTCCCGCATACGAGTTTTTTGTAACACATACGCTTGGAGTTCTAGCGCTTCTCTGCAAGCAGGGCAGATTCGGTGAATCCTTCGAACTGCTCAGGAATAGATTGCTTGCTTTCGATTACTTACACGATCATCTCCGAGGTAATTTGCGCATGCGATATTTATTATGCAAGCATTTCCCATTCCTATACAGAGTCTCGTATATCATCAAAGGAAAGCTCTCAAAGACGAGAAGACTTGGATCGACAGTTATTGGTGATGCGAACCCAATACAAGAGGGTTCAAATACATGAATGATAAGGCGGTATGAAAGTGAGAGTAGGTATCATAACTTTCCATGCCTCGTATAATTTTGGATCGGCACTACAGGCTTATGCTCTGCAAACAGCTATTGAACGTTTGGGTCATCAATCTAAGATAATTGACTATCGTTCTTGGGATTTTGAGCAGTACCGTTTGTTTCGTCCTGAGCACCCGCGCATCATGTATAAGACAATGAAGAAATTGGTGCCGTATCTAGAGCGGAAGAATAGTTTTGAATCCTTCTGGCGGGAGCATTTCACTATGACCTCAAGAAGGTATTCGTTCAAAGATGAGGCTGCCTTAAATGAGTTGCCAAGTCAATTTGACTGCTTTGTTTGCGGGAGCGACCAAATTTGGAATCTCGACGCAACACGGGGCATTGTAAAGCCCTTCTTTCTGTCATTTGCGGGAGATGGGAGGAGGGTTGCATACGCTCCCAGTCTTGCTCACACATCTTTTCGGCCTGAGTATTTTGATAAGGAGGAGCTTTCCCGGCTTCTTGCGCCGTTTTATGCGATTTCGGTTAGAGAACAGGAGACAGTTAACCTGTTCCAGCCGCTTGTGAATAAGCGTATTGAAATATGCGCAGATCCTACGCTGCTTCTTGATGCAACCTCATATGAGCCGCTGCTCCAAGGGGCTCGGCAGAAGATGGAAGAACCATACTTATTCGTATATATGTTGAGAAGCTGCCCTGAACTCGTTGAGAGCGCCGCGCGCGTGGCCGAGTTATTGGGCGTGAAGGTGTTTTACGTTTCCGAAGAAGCGCTGGATATCGCAAATTCGGAGAATCTTTTCGGGATAGGACCAGAAGAATTCCTCTGGCTCATCAAGAATGCAACTGGAGTGCTCACGAACTCTTTTCACGCAACGCTCTTCTCGGTTATATTCCATACGCCTTTTAGGACTTTTGCAAGTGACTTGAGCTCATCTCGCGTACGAGGCTTTCTTAAAGACTTAGGCATTGATCAATGCCTTTCAACGAAAACCGATATTCGCCCTCTGACTATTGTTGATTGGAGCGAGTCTGATAAGAGTGTGATTGGCATGCGGGAAAGGTCTTGGGACTTTCTAAAGGGGGCGCTTGCTTAGTGGGGGAAAGCAAGAGACTGGTTAAAAACACTGGCATTATCGCAATCGGCGGTCTGGCGACGAAGCTCGTATCCTTTCTGCTTCTGCCGTTGTATACCACCGTTCTCTCCACTGCAGAGTATGGCATGGTGGATTACCTACAAACAATTGCGCTCTTCTGCGTGCCTATCATGTCGATACTTATGGACGAGGCACTTTTCCGATTTCTAATTGATTGCGATACGGTAGAACAGAGAGCAAGAGTCGTGACATCTTCCTGTGCCGTATTGCTGGTGGGGTGTGTGATTTTCGCACTTGGAGCAGGGATAGTATGGCTTCTCGTCCATCCTGCAAATATGGGCTGGATAGTGGTGCTGGTCCTGTCTGCCAGTTTCCTGCAGATGGCCTCTGCCTTTCTTAGGGGTTTTGGCGATACGGTTGGCTATGCCCTTATGAATTTTGCGGCTAGTGCTATCACCATTGTCCTGAACGTGGTCTTTATCGCGGTGTTCAGGTGGGGAGTTACGGGCATGCTGTCGGCTACATCCATCGCGCAGTTCGGATCGGCTCTTGTGTTCTTGATATGGAAGCGCCTGTGGCGCTATGTTGATCTCTCTGCACTGGATAAGAACGAAGTGCGGGAGCTCGTTCGATACTCGGTGCCGCTCATTCCTAATAAGGTCTCATGGACCATCATGAATATGCTCGACCGTCTGATTATCATGAATACCATTGGCGCAGACGCCGCTGGCGTCTATGCGGTAGCCTACAAATTCCCTAATGTAATGGATCAGGTGTATGGCTTCTTCTATCAGTCTTGGAAAGAGAGCTCAGCTCGTATTCTGGGTTCGAACGAGGACAACAATTCTTTTTACAATGCTGTCTACAGAGCCTTGCGTCGCTTCATGATGGGCGTTGTCTTGGGCATGACTGCCTTGATGCCTTTCGTCTACGGTGTTTTGGTGAAAGGCGATTACAGGGACGGTCTGCTCTATGTGCCGATACTTCTCCTTGCAACCTTCTATAGCAATATGAGCGGATTCTACGGCGGCATATTCACCGCATATAAGGATACGGGAATCATGGGGACGACTACCATGCTATCGGCGGCAATTTGTGTGGCTCTGTGTTTCGCTTTAATCCCGCCCCTGGGGCTTTATGGAGCTTCAATTGCCACAGTTGCCTCGACTTTCGTTGTGAATGAATATCGCAGGCTTAAAGTTGCCAAATATGCCACCCTCATCGAAGACGCGCGAGAGCAGGTACTTACAGCACTCTGTTGTATGGCGGTTTTTACCCTCTACTATATAAATGTATATACAGGCAATCTCGCAGCCCTACTGGGCTGCCTGGCCATAGCTTGCTCTTTTTTCACCGTTGCAAATCGCGCTGTTGTCGTTAAATTCATGGCGGTAGTCAGGGAGAAAATGGATTGGCATAAAAATGGTCGATAGCGAGAAGGGTGGAAGTGTCCCCACGCTGTTCTCGGGGAAGAATGATTGCTGTGGCTGTCAGTCTTGCGCAGCTATCTGCCCTATGGATGCCATAGAGATGGTTTCAGACGAGAACGGCTTCATGTTTCCAGTGATTCATCAGGAGAGCTGTGTCGGTTGCAGGGCCTGTACGAGGGCATGCGGTCTCCATCAGCATGTTGGTCAGCAGACTGAAGGACCTTGGTATGCCGCTTCCGGCAATGGCGATGTATCTCAGTCGGCTTCTGCAGGAGTCTTCGTCTCTTTGGCACGCGAGATAATTGCTCAAGGAGGAACTGTTTTTGGGGCTGCATATCATCTGACGGATGATGGCCTACATGTTAGCCATATCGAGGCGACTGATGAGAATCGCCTTGCAGCCCTCCAAAATTCTAAATACGTGCAGAGCGCGGCTGGGCCCTGCTTCCCAAGGGTGAAACAGGAGCTTATTGAAGGAAAGACTGTTCTGTTCTGTGGGACGCCCTGCCAAGTTGCTGGGCTTAGGGCTTTTCTGGGGAAGGGAGGGCTATGGCCCAATCTCTACACGGCTGATCTTGTGTGCCATGGAGTGCCTAGCGAGCAGATGTTCCGCGACTGGGTGGAGAGCGAAGAGTATCAGCTGAGACAAAAAATAGTGGATGTTCGCTTCCGATGCAAAAATAACGGTTGGGGACATTCCCTGCTGCTTCTGCAGCTACAGGGTGGCTCAGAAGAACTGATTCCAGCTGACCGTTCCGCATACTACGCTATGTTCTTAGGCTTGGAGACATTGCGGGATAGCTGCTATGTTTGTCCCTATGCGAGCGGATTTCGCGCTGGAGATCTCACGCTCGGTGACTTCTGGGGTATTCAGAAGACTCGGCCTGAAGTGATGAATGATGAGGTTCACTTCAATATGAAGCGTGGAATCTCTTGTCTGCTCGTGAATAACGCTCACGGGCGCGAGGCCTTGGAAAAATTCGGCGCTAGGCTTAATCTGAGGGAAGTCAGTTTCAATGACATCGCATCAGGTAATGATCAGCTACGCCATCCAAGTACATTGCCATCGGATAGAAAAAGCTGCCTAAAAGCTTATCGTGATGGCGGTTGGAGCAAAGTCGAAAAGTGGTGGCGATGGCACCATGGTATACCAGATAATGCAAAAGAAAAAACTAAGAAATTGATATATCGAGTTCTTCTTGTTCCTGTGGTCAAGCACAGTAAGAATTCATTGAAAAGGAACGGTACACACTAAGGCTGCGGGTCAATGCACCCATGGATTTAATAGGGCAAATTTCGTAGCGCTGTCAAGGTACGCTGATTAATCAGCGTGTGTATACATGGAGCTTCAAGTTACACAAGATACAAGCGTAGTATCCTAAGCAACTCATTTTTCAGGCACTTCTGCATAGCTGTTTTTCGTATTAAACCATTCACACACTATTTGCCAAATTCGATTTAGCAAAACTTCCATTAAGCTTATAGTTATAACAATTGCGGAAGGGGGCCATAATGCCATCTCTGTGCCGGTAAGGTAGCAGATATCATTTCTGCGGGAACCAAATTTCTGTGCCGCAGTTAGAGCGTTGAGGGCAGGCAAATAAATGCTGCCAAAGTGATTTTCTCGATTAAGGAGCCATCAGGTTATGAAGCACAGATGCTTCGCGCGGTGTGGTATGGCCGTATTGCTTGCGGCATGTCTCACTGCAGCCCCGGGATTGTGTCCGACACCCGTACTGGCTGAGGACGCCAATACTGCTAGCGCCTCGCAAACGCAGGATATTTCAAAAGGTTCAGCTATTGACGGAACAGATTACTCGGTTACTTCGGCAAAGACATATGCCATTGCGCCAGATATAACCGAGCGGACGATTGTTACCAACAATGCTGCAGGTACCTCGCAGACTGTTGCCAATGTGATGGAGATCAACACCGCGAATGGCAATGCGAAGCTTGCCGCAAGCTACGGCAATGTCGATCCGGCTAAAGATGGCTGGAAGATGTCGACCCTTACGGATCAGACGCATCTGTACGAGAAGACTTACAACGAGAATGTTGTAGGCGGCATCAATGCATCGCTCTTCAACATCACGACGGGTGAGCCCATGGGCTATCTCCGCATGAGGGGTACGACATACAAGGATGATGCAAAGATTCCGTTCGTTGCCGTATTCAGCGATGGCTCTGTTGGAATTTATCCAGCAGGAACGACACTCGACCAGGCAGCCGCTGAGCAGAGCAAGAAAGTCGGCTCTACGGTCACCGTCACGGATGCGGCGGGTGGCTGGTGCATCCTTGTGGATGGCAAGACTGTTGCAACGCAGGGTTCCAATGGTGGATATTATTCTCGCAGCGCTATTGGTCTGAAGGCAGATGGCACGGTCGTCATGCTTCAGGCTGACGGCACCATGCCTCCGCGTTCCCTTGGGTACACTCTTGAGGAAATGGGCCGCATGATGCAGAGCCTGGGGTGCACCTATGCCCTGGAGCTCGATGAAGGCGGATCATCCGAGTTCGTGTCCCAGCGCGAAGGCGAGTCTGACATTGCAATGCGCAATACGCCTGCAGGCGGTGGCGAGCGAGTAATCTCTACCTCCCTTCTCGCGGTTTCAACGGCAGCGCCGTCTGGCGAATTTGACCATGCGGTCATTACCCCCAACGACAATATTTTCACACCCAATACGACAGTTGCTCTCACTGCAACAGGCATGGACTACTCTGGTGCAGCAGCCAAGAGCATACCCTCAGGTGTGTCATGGTCTCTGACGGATGACAGCAAGAGTCTTGGCGAACTAAAGGCCGGGGATGTTTCTGGAGACACCGCTTCTGCAACGTTCGTCTCTAACGGAACCTGTGGAACGGCGACCGTACAGCTTATGTATCAGGGCAAGGTTGTCGGGAAGACGAGCATCCGTATCCAGAATCCAGATACTCTCTCGTTCACTTCGGACGAAGTCAACCTTAACTATGGGGAGAAGAGCGACCTGGGTCTTACCGCCCTCTATCAGCAAGAGCCGGTCATCCTCAAAGATGGAGACATCACTTGGGCCATCGATGACATGAAGGCGGGCTCTTTTGAGGGCAACACCTTTGTGACCACGAGTGATGTTACAGTGTCGACGAGCCCCAAAGTCACCGCCAAGTATGGAAGCCTCACGGCTACCACGACCGTGAATGTCGGCAAGCAGCCTACCATCGTTCTCGACGGTGGCGACGATGACGGCCATGATTACAGCACGATTGGCACAACGGTACACAGCTTTGATGGAATGAGTGCCAGTGCAGTGGCTACCTATAGCTATCCTGACCGTGGCGGTATAGTTACCGGCTCGGTCGTGTCGGATACCGATTCGGACTTTGCAGACATCATTCGCTTCGGGCATAAGGCAGTGAAGCTCGACTTCGATTGGACCGGGATTACAGGTACAGATGGCGCTTGCCTTGGCCTGGGAAGCGATATCGATGTTCCTGGTACTCCGACGGCACTCGGCGCTTGGGTGTATATACCTGAAGGTGCCCCGGTTCCTTGGCTTCGTGCACAGATTGCAACGTCCAAAGACGGCAAGACTTATACGAATGCCTATATCAACTTTACCGATGCCAACTCCAATGGCAAGGATGCCCAGGCGGGCTGGAATTATTTCGAAGCTGACATGACACAGTATGCTGGCCAGAAGATTCGCGTCAACAGTGGCATGCTGTTCCGCGCTATGGTCACCCAGAGCGGCATCGGCTGGTATACGACTGATGGCACCAAGCTCTCCAAAGATCAGCTTAAGGGCTACATCTTGGTTGACAACATCTCCTTTGTCTATGGTGCCAATAATCAGGACGTGACGGCACCTACGGTGAAGTCTCTCCAGATTATCAATGATGACGGTACGAAGTCTGATTTGGCGGATGGGGCCGAGCTCAAGACGAATGCCCCTGCGTTCTATGCCACTTACGACGACAATGAGGATACGGACAAATTCGCAACTGGCGTTGAGTCTGCATACTTCTATCTTGATGGCACCTACTATGGAGCTGGCGACAAGGACAATCTGGGTTCGACGCTGAAGGGCGTCCAGATTCCCAATGGCGAGCACTCTCTTACGTTCTATCTCAAGGATGGATTTGGCAATATCACTCGAGAAACCCGTCATTTCACTGTCAATGGTTCCAATGCCGTCACGATAGACGGCAAGGAGACACAGCTCACTGGCGTTAGCTTTGCCGCCGACGGCGAGCCGATTGTCGGCAAAGACTGGAAGCTGCATCTCACGACCAATAATATTTCCGACATTGTGAAGATGACAGCTACCGTGCAGCTGAGCCGTGGCTACAAGCCGACGGTCCAATTCTCCAGCGGAGTTACCGGAACTTATGAATACGCCGACGATACGGGTAAGCTCACTGTCAGCGTCACAAAGGTGGAGAATTCATCGGGCAGCGAGATTGCTACGATCACCGTTCCTGTCTCCGAGACCTCTGCTGAGGGCTCGGAGATCAGCGTCCAGGTAGTTTCGGGTACCTACAAGGTCAACTCCGTGACGTCTGATAGCAATTCCTACTGGATGGGCTTCAGCACGCCGTCTGAGACCCACAAGATTACTGCTGCCTACACGCTTTCTACTGAAGCCATGGTTGTCGGCCTTCCGACTACGATCACGGTGCAGAATTCCGATGGCAATGCTGCTGCCGATGTCGATGTGTATGCCGACGATTCAACTGACCTGGGCAAGACGGACTCCGATGGCCGCTTGACTACTTCGGTGCTTACAAAGGCCGAAGGCACGCATACGCTGTATGCGAAGGATTCTAAGGGCAACAGGTCTTACGCGTATTCCTGCACTGCATACAAGTCGACGGAAGACGACACCGGTAAGGAAGGCTTGCCTCAGTACGTTCACTTCAATGTATCCAAGGATTCGACCACGCAGAAGAACATTGCATGGTATAGCAGCCCGTCCGCTTCTGCCGCTACGGCGCAGGTGAAGGTCGCTGCATCTAAGGACATGTCTGACGCAACGGTTGTGGATGGAACTTCGCAGCTTGGCTCCTATACGCAGAGCGGTGTTGTGAGCCGTATCAACTATGCGAATCTTACGGGCTTGGAAGCAGGAAAGACCTATTACTTCCAGGTCGGCGATGGCCAGAAATGGTCTGATGTCAGCTCATTCACCACTGCAGTGCACAAGAACAGCGAAAAGATCTTCCTGACTGCCGATATCCAGGAAGACGACGCGCTTACCGGCTTCGGTCGCATCGCGTCTCACATCAAAGACGGCGGATATGATCTTGGAATCCAGCTGGGCGACGCTGTTGATAACGTTCGCTACTACAACCAGTGGACCGATGCACTCAAGCTATTTACGCTTGATGGCATTGCCGACAAGGACATGCTGCATGTCGTAGGAAACCATGAGGCGGATGACGACGGCAATGGCGCAGCTCTTGCAAAGGAGACCTTCAACCTTGCCGGCAATTGGTACTCTGTCGAATATGGCGATGTCTATATCGCCGTGCTCAACTATACGAGCAGCCAGGACCAGCTTGAACAGTTCAAGGATTGGCTGGTGCAGGACGCATCTGCATCCAACTGCAACTGGAAGATCCTGGTTACGCATATTCCGGTCTATTACACCAACCCGACTGGCGGCGGCGAGGAGTATCTTGCCGAGCTGCCTGATGCTGTCGAAAAGGCAGGCATCGACTTCTACTTTGCTGGCAACGACCACAGCTATGCGCGTACGGAGCCTCTGACACAGGGCAAGGTGGATAAGGAAAATGGCGTTGTCTACTACATCTGCGGTTCTACGGGCGGTAAGTCCTACAGCGTCGTGAACAATCCTGATTTCCACTTCGATATCGCGACGCTTGACTTCAACAGTATCTATGTCTCCTTCGAGACCAGTGGAGACAAGGCTACGGTTACGGCATACAACGTCGATACCAACGGCAACCAGAGTGTTCTGGATACCTATACCAAGTCAAAGACTTGTGCCAACGATGAGCACAACTATGTCTATGACAAGGACTCTAAGAAGCTGGTATGCACCAAGTGCGGCTACGAAATGGATCCTGTCGATGAAAAGTACAACGGCTTTGTCCAAGAGAAGCAGTCTGGCAAGACGATGTGCTTTGTGTCGGGCGAGTTGGTAAAGGGTTCTGTACGGTTCGGCAACAAGTTCTATTTCGCCGACGACGATGGCTATGCCTATGACGGTGACTATACGATTGACGGCACTGTCTGTACGTTCAAGGGCGGTTATTTCGAGTCCAGTCCTGATGGCGATGTCCTGGCAGCAGGACGTGCGGGGGATAAGGTTGATTTCATTCTTCGCAATGACGGCGTGATGAAACTTGTCGGCACGGGCGATATGTATGCCTACTATCGTGAACCGGTAGTACCGTGGTCTACTTTTGAAAGCTCCATCAAGGAGCTCGACGTCGCGGCCGGCGTGACGAGCCTGTCCGACTGGGCGGTCTACCACTGCTCCAACCTCCAGAAGGTCGCCTTCGCCGAGGGCAGCAAGCTCACCTCCGTGGGCATGAACGCCTTCGACGGCTGCACCAGCCTCGCCTCGGTGGAGCTCCCCTCCGGCGTCACCAGCATCAGCTGGAATGCCTTCGCGCACTGCGGCTCGCTCACGGACCTCTATCTCCCAGACGGCGTCGCCTGGATCGGCGGCGGCTCCGGCTACGACTTCACCAAGGAGTCGACAGTGACCCTCTCCGTCGCCCGCGGCACGTATGCCGAGCAGTGGGCGAAGGACCACAACGTCAGGTACACCTCGCGAGAGCCGGAGGACATCGCATCCGGCACCTGCGGCGACGGCCTGACGTGGAAGCTCTCAGCCGACGGCGTCCTCTCGATTGACGGAGACGGCGCGATGGCGAACTATGCCGGCGCGGGCGACGTGCCCTGGTGGCAGTACCATGGCTCCATCAAGGAGCTCGACGTCGCGGCCGGCGTGACGAGCCTGTCCGACTGGGCGGTCTACCACTGCTCCAACCTCCAGAAGGTCGCCTTCGCCGAGGGCAGCAAGCTCACCTCCGTGGGCATGAACGCCTTCGACGGCTGCACCAGCCTCGCCTCGGTGGAGCTCCCCTCCGGCGTCACCAGCATCAGCTGGAATGCCTTCGCGCACTGCGGCTCGCTCACGGACCTCTATCTCCCAGACGGCGTCGCCTGGATCGGCGGCGGCTCCGGCTACGACTTCACCAAGGAGTCGACAGTGACCCTCTCCGTCGCCCGCGGCACGTATGCCGAGCAGTGGGCGAAGGACCACAACGTCAGGTACACCTCGCGAGAGCCGGAGGACATCGCATCCGGCACCTGCGGCGACGGCCTGACGTGGAAGCTCTCAGCCGACGGCGTCCTCTCGATTGACGGAGACGGCGCGATGGCGAACTATGCCGGCGCGGGCGACGTGCCCTGGTGGCAGTACCATGGCTCCATCAAGGAGCTCGACGTCGCGGCCGGCGTGACGAGCCTGTCCGACTGGGCGGTCTACCACTGCTCCAACCTCCAGAAGGTCGCCTTCGCCGAGGGCAGCAAGCTCACCTCCGTGGGCATGAACGCCTTCGACGGCTGCACCAGCCTCGCCTCGGTGGAGCTCCCCTCCGGCGTCACCAGCATCAGCTGGAATGCCTTCGCGCACTGCGGCTCGCTCACGGACCTCTATCTCCCAGACGGCGTCGCCTGGATCGGCGGCGGCTCCGGCTACGACTTCACCAAGGAGTCGACAGTGACCCTCTCCGTCGCCCGCGGCACGTATGCCGAGCAGTGGGCGAAGGACCACAACGTCAGGTACACCTCGCGAGAGCCGGAGGACATCGCATCCGGCACCTGCGGCGACGGCCTGACGTGGAAGCTCTCAGCCGACGGCGTCCTCTCGATTGACGGAGACGGCGCGATGGCGAACTATGCCGGCGCGGGCGACGTGCCCTGGTGGCAGTACCATGGCTCCATCAAGGAGCTCGACGTCGCGGCCGGCGTGACGAGCCTGTCCGACTGGGCGGTCTACCACTGCTCCAACCTCCAGAAGGTCGCCTTCGCCGAGGGCAGCAAGCTCACCTCCGTGGGCATGAACGCCTTCGACGGCTGCACCAGCCTCGCCTCGGTGGAGCTCCCCTCCGGCGTCACCAGCATCAGCTGGAATGCCTTCGCGCACTGCGGCTCGCTCACGGACCTCTATCTCCCAGACGGCGTCGCCTGGATCGGCGGCGGCTCCGGCTACGACTTCACCAAGGAGTCGACAGTGACCCTCTCCGTCGCCCGCGGCACGTATGCCGAGCAGTGGGCGAAGGACCACAACGTCAGGTACACCTCGCGAGAGCCGGAGGACATCGCATCCGGCACCTGCGGCGACGGCCTGACGTGGAAGCTCTCAGCCGACGGCGTCCTCTCGATTGACGGAGACGGCGCGATGGCGAACTATGCCGGCGCGGGCGACGTGCCCTGGTGGCAGTACCATGGCTCCATCAAGGAGCTCGACGTCGCGGCCGGCGTGACGAGCCTGTCCGACTGGGCGGTCTACCACTGCTCCAACCTCCAGAAGGTCGCCTTCGCCGAGGGCAGCAAGCTCACCTCCGTGGGCATGAACGCCTTCGACGGCTGCACCAGCCTCGCCTCGGTGGAGCTCCCCTCCGGCGTCACCAGCATCAGCTGGAATGCCTTCGCGCACTGCGGCTCGCTCACGGACCTCTATCTCCCAGACGGCGTCGCCTGGATCGGCGGCGGCTCCGGCTACGACTTCACCAAGGAGTCGACAGTGACCCTCTCCGTCGCCCGCGGCACGTATGCCGAGCAGTGGGCGAAGGACCACAACGTCAGGTACACCTCGCGAGAGCCGGAAGAAACAAATACTGTGTCATCAGGCACGTCAAGTGCCACAAGCGTGGATGATCAGAACAAGGTATCCGAGAAGCTAGCGGCAAAGTCTAGTCGTACGGATGTAACCACGGAAGGATACAGCCCGTCGGATTCAAATGCTACCGACAAAGAAGGAAAGGCATCTGGAGAGAAGGCTGGTGTTGAGAATAAGCAAGGAAGCGAACAGGAAGTAGCTCCCAAGCAAGGCAGATGTGGGGAAGCTGTTACTTGGTCTGTCGATGAGAGTGGGTCTTTAATCATTGATGGACACGGTAAGATGGACGACTATTCTGACGATAGACCTGCACCTTGGTCTGAACTGTCTAAGAGCATCGTTTCCATCCACATTGGCCCGAAGGTGGAAACGGTTGGCGCGTATGCCTTTGCTGGCCTTGATAAAGCGAAGGCCGTCACGTTTGATGACGGAAGCGAGCTTACGGAAATTCACGACTTTGCATTCAGCGGATGTAAGACTCTAAGAGAAATCGAACTTCCAAATAAGGTCGCAAAGATTGGACAAGGTGCTTTCGAAAGATGTGAGAATCTTGAGATTGCTGGGCTTCCTGAATCTGTTACTTCTATCGGAGAAGTACTTGTCGAGCAGGAGTCCAAGCAGCCTACTGCTGGGCAGGCACCTGTGGATGCTTTTGCGGGTAGCCCATTGGTGAAGGTTGAAGCTGAAAAAGGTAGCTATGCCTCACAGTATGCTGATGAACATAAACTCTTGTAGCGTATTTCTCGACGCATAGTTGCTCGTTTCATGGCGACTCCTTCTGGAGTCGCCATTCGTATGCGCAGACGCTCGTGCAGTGCTGCGACATCTTTTGTTCGGCTTCGGTACCGTCAAGATTCTTGCGCACTTTGCTAGTGTCGAGAAAGTTGGTGTAGCGGTCCCGGGCGGAAAGACGGCAAGAGGCCTCGGAATGATCGCGTCGGGAATGTTGGTGTAAGCCCGGGACTGGCCCCTAGGTAGGAAGAACGGCCATTGCCTACAATCTGAATCACCACAAGACAGGTTCTGGTGAAGGGTAATGACCGCGATGAACGGCATAGCAGACGTGAGGGCGCTGGAGGCGGCGCTTGCCATCCCGCGCTTCGAGGACGGGTTCGTGAACATGCGGGGCTGCCCAGGTAGCTCGCCGAGTCGGTCGTGAACGAGACGATGCCGGCCGAGGCGGACCGGCTCTGCGAGGCGACCGGGGCACGGACAGCTTCTTCCCCGACGACGCGACAGGGCGCTGCCAGGTGTTAAAGTCAACCCCAGATTAGCCGATGGGGACTGCGGTGGTGATCCTGGACCAAGAAAAGGTTGCACGGAGGACCGCATGTACAGCACAGAGCAGCGCAAGCTGGCAATCGAGACCTACATCAAGTTCGACCTGAGCGCGGCAGACACCGTTGCCGAGCCCGGCTGCCCGACGAGGCATTCGCTCAGAGCCTGGTACAAGGGCTATCTGGAGCATGGGGAGGTCAGGCCCCCGAAGCGGCAGCGGGAGCCCAAGCTCGCCCTGGAGATGAGGCAGGCTGCCGTGGACTGCTGCCCCGCGCACGGAAAGAGCCCCGCCAGGACCATGCGCAGGATAGGCTATCCCGCCAGCAGGGAGTGCCTCTGCTATTGGGCCGGCGGGCTCGCCCCCGGGCAGAGAAAATGCAGGGGGCCGAACCCGAAAGCGGACCCAGCCACAGGCTCGAGGAGAGCCTCATGCTGGGCAAGTCGGGGAGGTAGGGTCGGCAGCGCGCCCGTGACGAAACCCGAAAAAGTTTCGTGCGCGAACACGAAAGAAATCCATGCTCAAAACCGAAAGGCAGGCTTGACTAAACACAGGAGCTCGAGGAAGCCATCCTTCGGCCCCTGGACGTGCTCCCTCTTCCAGCCGGACACGTACCTGCGTATCGAGGGGTAGGATCCGGAATACCCCTTCTCGGCGACCGCCCTGTCGTAGATCCTCTTGGCCGTATGGCGCTGCTTCCTTGGCACGGCGAGGTCGGCCTCGAGTATCGAGTCGATCCACCCCGCTATCCCGTCGGTCGCTGGATGCGGCCTCTCCTGCCCGGCCGGCGGCTCCGGCGACATGTCCTCCATGTCCGCGTACTTCCGGACGGTGTTCCTGCTGAGATGGAGCTCGCGCGCTATGTCGGCCCTCGTCGCCCCATCCCTGTCCATCCTCCTGATATCCTCTTGCACATCCAGGGACACGGTCATGCTCCCTTCCTCCTTCCGGGCGGCTCTTGCCAAAGTCCCCGCCCGGAAGGAAAACATAGTTCTGGCCGTGCCCCTGACGCCTGGGGCACGGCCATTCCTCGACCAATCTGCTCAATTCCTGATGACCACGGCGCTCGCAGCCCGATGACCATCTGCGTCACTTTCCAGTGAACATCAACAGTCCGCACTAGGGCCGCTCCAGAAGGGCGGCACCTCGGCGTTGCGGACTGGCCGGTTCGCGAGAGCTGCCCTTCCTCGACATCGAGCGGATGATTCCCGCCTCCTCGCAGATCGATATCCACCCGGGCCACCGGCAGTGGCATCCGCAGCCGCTGTGGACGATGAAGCGGACCCTCTCGCCGGGCCCGGCAAGCCTGATGGCTGCTTCCAGCATCGGGTTGCCATCTCGGCGTTCGGCGAGGTCGACGTCGTCCAGCTCATTGTCCTCTATCTCATACCTGTATCTGTCGAAGCCGCTGCGCCTTGCAGAGCGCCCGTCCTCCATCACTGCGCCTTCCTTCCAGTGCTTCGCGACCGCATGCCGGTCCATCCCGCATCTGCGCGCCATCTCCGGGAAGCTGGGGCGCACGCCCATCTCCCTGAGCATATCCATCTCTCCGATCAGGCTGGTCTCCATCCTGGCTGCCTCCGGATCCGTCTCCGCATGTCCGTACGGAGCGGATTCTCGCTGCCCTGGATGGCGAAACTGCATTGGCCTGGATGGTGGAAGCGCACTGCCCCGGCTGGAATACCGCTTTGCCCTGACTGGCAGCTTCTAGATTGCCATTAACATTCGACTGGTCGAGGTCGGCAGCCTCGCCGATCCCCGACGCGGCGGGGACAAGCGCGGTCTCGCCGGACGCAGTCCGCCTCGTCCCCAGGACGCGGGCGCCCGCGCGCCGCACCTCCTCCGCCCCAACAAGGCGAAAGCGCGCGGTATTCCGCGAGCGGGCAGGCCGCCTCGACGCGCCCGCCCCCGATGTGCACGATGTCCGTCACGCACTTGTCGAGACCGAGGTGATACGCGCCGAGAAGAGGACGCCGTGCGCTCCTCATCCGCTACGAGGTCGAGGAACAGGCCGAGCAGCTCGTCGCGCGAGAGCGGGTCGAGGCCGCTCGTGGGCTCGTCGAGCACGATCAGGCGCGCCCCGTGGGAGAGCGCGAGTGCCAGCGCGAACTTGACGTGCTTTCCCTGGCTGAGTTCGCGCACGCGCTTTCCCGTGTCGAGCGAGAAGCGCCGTGCGAGGGCGTCGAAGGCTCGCACGTCCCACGAGTCGAATATCCGGGACGTCACGCCCGCGATCGCGGCGAGCGTTTTGGTCTCGTAATAGAGTGCCCCACCGAGCACGATGCCGGTGAGCCTCCGCATGGCAGCCCAGTCTTCCGCGGCGTCCCGCCCGAACGCCGCGACCCTGCCTCCGTCGGCCCGCGCCGCCCCGGCGACGCATCTGAGCGTCGTGGTCTTCCTGGCGCCGTTGCGCCCCACGAATCCCACGATCCGTCCGGCAGGCACCTCCAGCGACACGTCTCTCAGCTCGAAGGACGGGTAGCGCTTGCGGAGCCCCGTCACCTCAGGAGCGGCGAGCCGCCCCTCCCGTCAGTTCCATCGTAGTATCCTTTTGGTAGAACATGTTATACTTGTTGTACCGAGAGGATAGTATAGGTATAATTGGTAATACAAGTAATACCCATGTGGCAAAAGAAAAAAGGAGCAGAGCCCCTTTGGGAAGACCATCTGGCCCTAGGCCTCCCCCAGCGAGAGCGCCCCACCGAAGAGCTTCCGGAACATCTCCTCGTTGCCCTTCACGGGCTTCAGGGCGATTCCCTGCTCGGAGTCGGAGAGCACGAGCACGGTGTCGCCCGGCTCGATGCCGAAGGTGTCGCGGATGTCCTTGGGGATCACGATCTGGCCCTTCGGCCCGACCTTCGCGGTCAGCGCGGTAAAGCGCCCGTCCTCCTCGCTCGCGCGGTGCTGCATGTTCGCTCCTTCTGGTAGTCAAAGTAATACAAATTATACCATAGGGAAGCTCATTGCCCGATTCGGGCGTGAATGTTCGGGGAATAAAACTGAATACCGAGTTATGGCGCAAGAGCATACGGGGGACATGCCCATGGACGACCCAAAGATTGTGACAAGGCCGGTACGCGTCGACTTTCACATCCACTCGGCGGCGAGCGTGCGCACCCGGGATGCGGGAAACGAGGCGCTCGCCCGCTGCACGCCCGACGGGGTCGAAAAGCTCGTGGAGAAGATGGACGATCCCAAGCTCTCCATCAACATGTGCGCAATCACCGACCATGACTGCTTCGACATCGAGATGTACCGCGCCCTGAAGTCAAAAGAGGGGCATGGATCGCTAGAGAAGGTCCTTCCGGGTGTCGAGTTCACCGTCGCCCTCCCGGACGACATGGACCGTTCGACCCCGATTCACGTAGTCGCGATCTTTGACGATCGAGGCCCAGACGACCTGATCGAGGCCCTGGATAGCCGCATCCCCAAGACGGCAGAGGGCAGGCCGGAATACGACTGCGAGGACAAGAGCGCCTTCTCCTCGCAACGCTTCTCGCAGATTCTCAGCGACATCGGCCTGAGCGCGGTGCTCATCGGACACGAGAAGTCCGTAGGGAGAGAGCAGAGGAACGACGTCAGCAGCCTAGGGGCCGAGCGAGCCGACGAGATTGTGCTCACCGAGTTCGTCGACGCGGTGGAAATCCGCAACAGGCGGAATGAGGTCGACATGCGGAACCTCGTTGAGCGGTACACGAAGCCGGACGTGCCGTTCGTCCTGGGGAGCGACTGCCACGACTGGGACGCCTACCCGCTCCCCTCCGCCAACTTCCACGGGAGGGAGGATGAGGTCGGGTTCTGCTCCCTGAAGTGCCTCCCGACGTTCGAGGGCCTTGTCATGTCCATCACCGACCCGTCGCGCATCAAGGTCGGAAACGCCTCGTTCTTCAATCCCGCCGCGCCGAAGTTGGACAGCCTCGACCTCGTCATCGATGGGGAGCCCCTCTCGATTCCCATGTCTGCTGGGGTCAACGTCATCATCGGGGACAACTCAATTGGCAAGTCGATGATCCTCCACGTCTTGACCGGCCTCTACGGCGAAGGGGATGATGCGCGACGCCTTAAGGAGGGGTACCGCGAATACTGCGAGCGCGAGAAGATCGAGGTGAAAAGTGAGATTGGTTCTTCTCGGCTTTTCCAGTTCGATGACCAGGGCAGTATCCGCAGGGCGCTAGAGGGACTTCACGATGGGACGGAGGGCAGCAGATTTGACGGCTATTTCCAAGAACACGTGAATATCGATGTTGTCAAAGAGGCCCTGAAGAGGCACCTCGCATCATGTGTTGAGGCGCTTGAGACGAAAGTCGAATATAACGACTTTATGAATCGCCTGGAGGAGGCCGTACTTCCGCTCGAGATTCATGAGGTCTCCGATCGCATGGCCGTCGTTGGATTGCTGCGTGCAAAACCGACGAAAGAGGTTGAGAGCCTCAAGAATGCAGCCGAGTCCGTCAGGAACAAGGTTGCCGCCATCGGGGACGATCATCGTACGGTCCTCTCGAAACTCGGAAAAGAAGCGGAAACAGACCTCGAGAATGCCACTGCGGCGCTCGACCATTTGCTCTCTCTTGTCAGGGGGGAGATGACTTCCATCAAGCTCGACAACACAAAGAGAAGGATTCTCCAAAGCGCCGCCAGCGATCTGAAGAAACGACTTCAGCAAGCAAAGACCGACGAGGAGAACTCGAGAGATGCCTACCGAGAACGGATTGACGGTGCGGCTTCCCAGATTGCCGAGGCGGTCGCTCTTCGTATTGGGAGAAAGAATCGGCCGATTGACCCCGTAGACGTTGACGTGAGGCCCGGAAGAACTTCGGTTGGCAACCTCGAGTTCGTGTCCGAGCTTAGTGTCAAGAAAATCAATCGGGACTACTGCATCTCGCTCCTGGGCGACATGTTCAACAAGGGGCCGCTGCCGTCAATCGTCGACGGTATCGAGGGAGAGACGAATCTCACTTCAGAGATGGTCGCAGCCGGCTTCTCCGTGAGCAAGCCCTCTGCAGAAAGATGGGCGGCAGAGATGAAGGACCGACTGGACAGCGCAGTGAATTCGATCTACGAGCGAGGAAAGATAACAAACGAAAAGATTGGCCTCGACAGCGAGCCGTCTGCCGGCCTTTATGGGCGAATCTACTTTGACTTGATGGCTGGAGATGAGAAACAAGGCATTTATCTCGTCGACCAGCCAGAGGATCAGATTTCGCAGACCGCAATCCGCAAAGACGTCATCAGGGCTTTTTCCGAGATGCGGCAAAAGAGGCAGGTCATTATCGTCACGCATAACCCACAGTTCGTTGTGAACCTCGATGCGGACAACGTCATCGCGTTGGGGAGGGATAAGGCTCAGAAGATTACAGTCAGAAGTGGCGCACTTGAATATGAGTGCAAGGATTATTCGATTCTCGGAATCGTCGCCGATACGGTGGAAGGGGGAGCCGATGTCGTTAAAAGACGCCTCAAGCGCTACGGAGCACAAGACGCTTCGCGTCGTTCTCGGCAACGGGAGGATGGCGTTTGAAGGGGTGGAGGGCTTCTCGATTGACTTGACGAGCCCCGAGCTGAAAGTAGGCGACCTGTATAATGCGGTATTCTCAACGGTTAAGACTCCGACGAGCTTTACGGTTTCAGCCTCGCCCGAAGTGGCTAAGGACTCGAAGGCGTCGGAATACTATAAAGATCTTAAAGAGTTGGTAGAATCCGCTTCCAGGAAAATCAATGCGTCCTTTGGATGCCCTCTTGGCGGGGAGGGGTGCGACGGGGAGCCCGTCGCCTAGTCGATTTGAGGACGCGACATTTCGATGTCGCCATGTCAGCATGAAAGGAATTGGCTATGGGTGGCTTTGCTGAGGATAGTCCCGATAGAGGGGATAGACCCGCCTTCTCCTATTACTCCGAGAAGGGGGTGAAAAGCACGGGCGCGTTGGACGAGGCTCCAGAGGGGTTCTATGTATATGAAACCGCAGCGAGAGACCGCCTGTATGACTCCTTTGACTACATTCAGGAGCAGATCGAATCGTCCGCTATCAATCTCGGCGACCTTGTCATCGAAAGGCTGTTTGGAAGCGCATCTGCTTACTATTCAATAGTGGAGGCCTTTCCGATTGGGCTCATTGAAGGGGGGCTCAATCCGGAAGTGCCTTTTGATAGGAATACGTTTGCCGCTTTCGCCAGCCGGTTTTCTTTTGAAGAGGCATATCGGTTGGTCTATCTGCAGGACCTTAGCTATTTGATCGAGAGCCTCGTAGAGACGCACGAAAGGGCGATAAGCTCCCTGAGAATGGCGCTATGCCTACTGACGGAGATTGACCCCATCCGATGTGAATCGGATGGGGTGTATGTCGTTTCATCCACGGACTCCCATGGGATGATGCGAGAAGTAGAATCGTTCGTGATAAGACTGTATTCTTCGCTAGATATTCTCAGCCGCTTGCTGTGTGAGCTGCAGAGCGTCCCCGACAGCTTCGGGTCATTCAGGAAAATATCCTCGGACAAAAAAGCCCTCTATTCTGCTTACAGGAAGAGAAGTCCCTATGCTGACGACAAGGATCTTGTTTTCTGCGCTTTTCCTGAGGCTGCGTATCTGGAAGATCTGAGAAACGAAATCGTCCATAACAGGGCTTTTGAGAGCTCTGCGACGTGTTACGTGCGGCTCGAGGAGGGTGTCGCCAAGGAGCGTTTCTTCCTTTTGCCGGATTCTGACAGCAACGGAAGAATTGCAAAGTGGAAAGGACGTTGCCGCTTTTATTCACAAGAGAAGAAGGGGAATCGCTGCCTTCCACAGCTCTACCGCGAGATAACTGTACGAATAGTTAGGTCGCTCCGCCGCGCCGCTAGAGACCTATCGGACGAAATCGAGAAGAGGCAAGCAGATGGCCGGCTCCAGGAGATTAGTCCTCGGAGAATAGAGGAGATAGAGGAGATTCTTGCCTCGGCGCTCTCCGCTAGCCATTTGACCGGAGAGAAGGCGTAGGAAGGCTGGCAAAAAAATCGATTGAGAGGGATAACGGCCGTCCAGCCAGGATTCATCGACAGGAAATATGCGTCGCCTATCGGCAAAGATGTCATTTTCTGGACGTGAAGAACGGAAGGCTTTCCTTGTACCTTGAGATTAATGAGCTCCAAATGAGGGTCGCTCACCCTGATGTTTGACAGGAAGCCGCGAAAAGTTGACGGCACTGAGTATTAGCCCGTACTGGCACTGCGGTTGTCGCGCCTCGGCACCAGCCGGCCGATAGCAGGTTATTGCCTTTCGGCACCGTCCATATTGCGCTTCGGCACCGCCTGCTGAAACCAGGCGGCGGGCCCCTCCTGCGGCTGATAGCTTCCTCCTGCCATGTCCCAACGAGACGAAGGAGGAATGCATGGCAAGGAAGATCAGGACCAGGCCGATGCTGCAGCAGCTGGCCGCAGGGACATCCCGCAACGCGATAGCGAGATCGCTCGGGGTGTCGAAGCACAGCATCCAGGCTGTCGCCGAGGCGGCAGAGAGGGAGAAGGTCTCCTGGCAGGATGCAGAAGGCATGGAAGAGGGCGAGCCCTGTTCGAGGCTCTTCCCGGAGAAGGCCGATGCAGCCGAATGCGCCTGTCCCGATCCTGACTGGGATGCGATCCACAGGGAGCTCAGGAAGACCGGCGTGACGCTCAGGCTGCTGCACGGCGAGTATGCAGACGCCCTGAAGGCCGAAGGCAAGCCATGGATGTCCTATGACCGGTTCTGCAAGCGATATGCGGAATATGCCGAGCGGCGCAATGTCGTGAGCAGGGTCGGCCACAAGGCGGGAAGGACGCCCGGGGCCGGCCGGGCGGGGCCCACGATGCAGCTCGTGGACCCCATGTCCGGCGAGGTGCCGGAGGCGTGCCTCTTCGTGGCCGCCCTGCCATTCAGCAGATACTCCTATGCCGAGCCGACGCTGGACATGAAGCAGGATACATGGCTGCGATGCCATGTGCATGCCTTCGCCTTCTTCGGGGGATGCACGCCAATCATCGTCCCCGACAACCTGCTCACGGGCGTGAAGAAGCATCCGAAGGAGGGCGAGGTCGTCCCCAGCGAGGCATACCGCGAGCTTGCGGCGCACTATGGGGCAGCCGTCCTCCCTGCCCGCGTGAGGCATCCGCGCGACAAGCCGAGCGCCGAGAACGAGGCATGGTGCGCGACCATGTACGTGATCGGCGCCCTGCGCGGAAGGGCCTTCGCCGACATGGGCGAGCTCAGGGCAGCCGTGGCCGAGTGCGTGGAGAGGCACAATGCAGCCCCCTTCGAGAAGCGCGAGGGATCGAGGCCCGAGAGCTTCATGAAGGAGGAGGCCGATCTCCTTCGCCCGCTGCCCGCAGTCCCATACGAGGTGTGCGAGCGGGTCCGTGGGCGCAAGGTCCAGCAGAACTGCCACGTGAGCTACAGGGGCAACTTCCATTCCGCGCCCTTCCGTGCGGTCGGCTCCACCGGCCGGCCTGAGGGTCACGGACACCGCGCCCGGGATCTGGAAGGGGTCCGAGAGGCTCCCGGCGCACGCGCTCATGCCTCCATGCGCGAGGAACCGCCATTCAACGCATGAGGAGGACATGCCGGACGGGAAGGCCTGGCAGGAATGGGATGCGGACAGGATCCGCAGATGGGCGGACCGCATCGGCCCCGACTGCCGGGCAGTGGCGGAGCGCATATTCCAGTCCTATGCATCCGGGGAGCAGGCATTCAATGCATGCCTCGCAGCGCTGAGGCTCTCGCGCAGGCACGGCAGCGCCCGGCCCGGGAGGGCATGCGGGATGGCGCTCGCATCCGGCAGGAGATCGCCGCGCTGCCGCGACATAGAGCCGATCCTGAAGTCAGGGCAGGATTCGGCAGCTGCGCAGCAGCCGGTGCATGAAGAGGGAGGATGCCTCCGCGGGGAGGCCTGGTACGGAAGGGACGATGCGCGATGAACATCGGACAGGAGACCCGCAGGAAGATGAGGGACATGGGAGCGGACGAGCTGCCCGATGCGCTCCTTGCCCAGGACGATGCGGCGTGCATGGGGATGCCGTCCGGGCAGAGGATCCAGATGGCGGTCGACGAGGTGCATGCAGGATATGTCGCCGACAAGATCCGCAATCTCGTGAAGAGGGCGAACCTCAGGTATCCGCAGGCGGACGTGCGCCGCATCGGCCATGCGGAGGAGCGCGGTCCCGGCCGCGTGCTCATAGGCGAGCTCGCGACCTGCGGCTTCGCCACGAGAGGCCAGGACGTCGTGCTCTTCGGGCCCGCAGGCACCGGAAAGACCTATCTTGCCTGCGCGCTTGCCAAGGAGGCATGCGCCTCGAGGATGCGCACGAACTACATCAGGTGCCCCGACTTCGAGGAGGCCTGGAAGGATGCCCAGGAGCGTCCGGGAGGGGTCGCGAAGGCCGTGAGGAAGTATGGCGCGTTCCAGGTCCTCGTCCTCGACGAATGGCTGCTCAGCAGGCCAGACGACGGCTTCCGGCGCTTCCTGCTCGAGATCTTCGAGCTCCGCTACGACGATAGGTCGACGATCTTCTGCACCCAGTACCGGCAGAAGGACTGGCATGCCCGGCTCGGTGCCGATGTCACGGCCGAGGCGATCATGGACCGCATCGTCCACAAGACCGCATGGGTCGACATGGGAGAGATGAACATGCGTGCTGCCATCGGGACGGCAGCATCTTCCAGCCCCAGATCCTGATGCATTGAGCTGAGGCCTCATGAGGGGACGGTGCTGCACGGCGCCGCCCCGGTGCCGATTCGCGACGCAGCCGGTGCCGAGCCGCAATAATCACCGGTGCCTGCCCGCGCAAATACTCAGGAAGATAGGAAGGTCTGGCGGGTCCGTGGCGAAACCCGAAAAAGTTCCGTGCACGGACCCGAAAGAAATCCATGCTCAAAACCTAAATCCGGGCTTGACTAAACACAAGGGGTGGCAGGACGCAAGGTACTTCCCGAAGCGGAGGATGGACGAGCTCCACGACGAGCCGAGGGCCGCGGGGGCGGAGGAGCCACCGACGCCGGAGGGGCTCAGCGAGTGGCGTCTGGTGGCGAAGAGGGCGATCGACGTCAGCCTCGAGCTTGCGGACGAGATGGAGGCGGCGTAGGATAGGCGCAGATTGACGATTCAAGGTGATGGCCGAGAACCTACGGAGAGGCCTTTACACCAACTTTTCCGACACTACCCTGGAGTCTGACGTGATGCCAAATGTACGAGCCCTATTCTAGGCAGTCATTGCCAGAGGAAAGCTACAGAGCTCTGCTGGGCAGTGCCATATGTGTTTTCAACTCGAACTTTGCATTCATAGTTGAGAATATGCTTCGGGACGACCCCAAGTCTTTTGATTGGGGAGAACTGATTACTCTTGAGGGCGGAAAGTTGCAGAAACGCATAAAGCAGACCAGTCTCTCCGAGCGTGATGACATATGCTCCCTTTTTAAAACAATATGCTTAGAGCGAAACCGAATTGTTCATAGCTTTCAGATTACGAATGCAAAAGGGGAGCAGGTTTTGGCTACCAGAGATAAGAATGGCATTCAGTTTGAGATTACGGAAGAGTATCTGCTGAGCTTCATCGCCGAAAATGATCGGCTATCTAGTCTCCTCCATGCATATCGAGGTTGGTAGTCAGGCAAATAGCCATTTGCCAACGCATCGGCGCTACCTACCACAAGCTGTTCCTATCCGAACATGGAAAGGAGCAGTAGCGGAAGGCTTGTTGAAATCGGTGCCTATGTACGCATCTCATAACGTGGAGTGCGAGCTTCCCCCCACCGCATTCTATCCCGCTGGGTGCGTATTCCATCTTGGGAATCCTACACTTAAAGAGATTGACGGGTTGACGAGAGGGATGCTGTATGCTCCAGGGCACAGTGCGTAACTATATTGAGGGACAACACAGGGGGCTAAACCGGTACTTTGAGGATGACCTTGAGTACAAGGAGCTCTACCGTGGCGTAAATAACCAGACGTTGCAGATAATCCTATCCACAGCTCAGAAGCACCTAGTTGAATTGTTTGAGAAAATGAACTCGAGACTTCCGACTCAAGACGACAGCGCGCACTACTGGGCAGAGGAAAGCAGACAGCTAAAATATCTCGTGAACATGCTTACCGGTCTAGAAAAAGGTCTCAGTGATACGCCATATGCGATCAGGATAGACAGCAACTATCAGAAGGTGTTCAAATGGCTGAGCGGGTTCCTCGAGGATTCTGGTGGAAGCGAGATTCCGCCACATTCCGCATCCATTAACATCTTGTATGTGGATCCGATTGCAACGCCGGCAGACAAGCTCTCCATAAAGGGGCTACCCACAGATACCGGTCAACTGTCACTTACGATGAGAGGCGAGGGCGGCTACGCGACGGTCTTCAGTTTCACAGATCCGGTGACCGGAAAACTGGTAGCCCTCAAGAGAGCGAAGAAGGATTTGGATGAGAAGGAGCTCCTGCGGTTCAAGCAGGAGTATGAAACGTTGAAGAGGCTTGACTCCCCATACGTGCTCGAGGCCTACAAGTTTTACGAGTGTCCGTATCAGTACACTATGGAGTACGCGGGGCAAACCCTGAAGGAGTACCTCCGCTACAACAACCAGAAGATGCCGGCCGCCGATCGCGTTGGGATAGCCCGCCAGATTCTCCGAGGCTTCAAGTACATTCACTCCAAGGGCCTCTTGCATCGCGATATAAGCTTGAATAACGTGCTCATCCAGCGGCACGAGGACACGCTGGTTGTCAAAATATCAGACTTTGGGCTCGTCAAGTGGCCTGATAGTACGTTGACGTCGCGAGACTCGGAAGTAAACGGCACCTGGCTCGATCCGCTGCTCGACCGTAAGACCTTCGGGGAGTATGACATGACCAACGAGGTCTATGCCCTTACAAGGTTGATCTATTCCGTGATGACAGGCAAGGAGAAGCCCGCGAGAATAGACGATCCGGCTCTTGCCGAATTCACATTGAAGGGGATAGATGTTGAACATCCTGAACACCGCTATAGGGATGACAGGGAAATCCGCGAGGCATTCGAGCGAATGGTTAGCAAGGTCGCCCCACTTCAATTCTGACGATAGATGGCCTGCCCCTTTCTCTCCGTGCTTGCATTTTGGGCTCTTCGCTGCCTAGAAGGAGCAGGCATGCGCTACCCACTGGAGACAGCGAAGAGCCTGATGGGCTTCGGGTGGGTAGCGCATGCCTGCGATGATGTGGCTGGCTCCTCCGATCGATAGGATACTGTCCTGAGAAGGAATGCCGGATGCCTATCGGGAGGAGGCGATGGAAGCCCGGGCTAGGATGTTGGTGGGGCTCTTCGAGAGGTCGAAGGACCTCGGGGTGCGGAGCGGAAGATCTCCGATGTCTGGTTCGAGGAGAAGGGGGATGCCTCCAGCTAGCTTCATATCCTGTGTTCTGCCAAGCATAAGTGCGTCAGTTCAATGCTAAACTAGCTGCAATTCCAATCTACAGGGAGCTCCAGCTGCTGGCGCATTATTTGGTCTCTTAGATCGTTGAATAGGTTGCGGCTGATTTCTGATGGATGAATTTGCTGAACTGCCTCCTGTGCATGCATCCCGCGCAAAGCATAAATGTCCGAGTTCTTCAGGAAGAAGATGAGGATCTTTGCCATCGAATCGCTTTCAAGCTCTAGCTGCGTTAGATCGACTCTCGGAAATCTGAGTTCCTCGCATTCGTCATCATAGTGTTCGATCAGCATCTCGAAGGCGCTGTTCTTGAGAGCAGATTCTGATTCGAGCCATGAAACAATGACATTTGCACATGCTCGAAACTGTGGCTGCTCTGCAAAACAAGGAAGAAGGGCACGGAGCCATTCATCAAGTTCAGTTTGCTGTGCCGCGTCCGAAAGAGCCTCGATCCACGTGGTGAGGTCTCGCAGACAGGCAGCTGCAGCTTGTGGAGAGAGATGCGCGCAGATCGTGACGATCCTTTTGCGTTCTGGAATGCTTTCCCGGCGAATGGCTCCGATGGTGAGCAAGCGAATGAGCCGCATTGTGCATGGTTCGCTATGATGTTCGACCCAATCAATGAGGCTGTCTTTGATGTAGCTCCAGAGACCAGACGTCAATCCCCTGGTATACGATATGCCATCCCATGCGGCAGCGGAGTTGCAATGGCTTTCAGACAGCACTTCTCGATAAGTCGTTGCAATCTTCGGAGAGACGTTGAGCCATCTATCCAGGGCGGAACCAATGCAGCGGCAGATGCACTGGCCAAAGCAGCTATCTTCCTCGATGGCGCCCCTGACCTTCTCGATGAAGTCGGAAGTCCTCTCCTGGAGCTGTAGAAGATTCGACTGATACAGGAAAGCTTCAGAAACTATCGAGTAGAGCTTCATTGTAACGTAGGCTGGTACAAGCGGGGAGCGCATCAGCCAATCATGAAAACCATAGCCCTTCTTGATCAAATTGCATTCGTCACGAAGCCAGTTCCAATGATCGGTGCATGCGTCGAGTAGCTTGAGGTAGCGATCTACCGGAACGTCGTGATTTACGGCATCGTCAGAAAACGTCAGCCTGAGGGAGTTCAGCGCTTGCAGGAACAGCTCTCTATCGTCAGAGATCAGAAGGACTAGATCCAGGGCACGTGCCGTGGAATTGCCGTCAAGCTTGTCCCAGCGGATGGAACCGATTAGGGTCTTGATCAGCACTGGCGGTACATCTGTCCTCGCAGCCAGATCTTCGATGATGGCAAGCCCCTGAATCGGATAGTGCTGCATGGCCCTACGGAATTTATCGAGTTGATGGCTGATAGCAGATTCGCTGCCGGTCGCTTTTACCTCTGAATACTCGTGGATAATGTTTTCTGCAGTGAAGGCTGATTCCGGCAAATCGGGTTGAAGCTCGCTGCTCGTCTCCACAATCGTATATGTGAGGAGGTCTGGGTGTTCTCGGGGCTTGAAGCCAGGATGCACTGCCAAGACTTCCTGTATTCTCATCTGCAGCAGCTGGTCCCCTGGAGCTGCTTGCTCGAGCCAAGAGAATATATTGAAACGCCCATAGGCGTCATCCCCGTCAGCCAGGTCTGGATATACCTTCAGCACGTAGCTGATGAGTGCAGATCGGTGTTCTGCATCGGCTCGGGGGTAGACGCTGTAAAGCAGGCTGAATGCCTCATGGCGAAGAGCGATCTTGTCGAGGAGCTTTCGAGATACAACAGTATTGATTGCATCGTTTGGGCTGGGATTGTGCCTGAGCAGAAGGAATATGCCTATGCGTTGTGCCATCTCGGAGCGCGAGCCGAGACAGAGCTGAATGGCTTTGTCTGCATCCTCCGTACCGATGGCGTTCAGTCCAATGTCGCGGGCAATGTCGATCAAATAGTCGGGAATGGAACCTTCTTCTGTTGAATTCTGCTTATGCTCCTCTATCGCAGCTCTGTCAAGGCTGAGAAGGTCGATTGGATGATCAATGGTCCCATAGGCACTTAATAAGTCATGAAAACCCTCAAGCAGATTGACGAATATGGGCAGCCCCTGCATTGGCGTGGGGCGGAGCAGCCTGATTACCGAGTCCTCATATTCGGCCAGTTCCGGAATGAATCTGTCATAGGTGAACGCAAGCTCCAGCGGTCCTGGCTTCTTGTCCAAAGTATTCATGTGCACACTTGGACGTGCTTCGAAAAGCTTGCGGATATAGGCGACGCCGATCCGTGGCGAGGTACATCTTTCCAGAATCTTGGTGATACAGTAGCCTGCTCCAAGGTTTTGAGGCCCAAGAAGCCCAAGCTGGAGTGCCCATATGCCTAGGCTATTCTCATACACCCTGCCATCCAGTCCATCGGGTGGATTGCTGAGGGCGCCCAATACTTGTGCCATGAAGGAGCTAGAGAAGCGCTTGCTCTGCTCTGTTGATAGCTGGAGCAGAGATAGGGGTTCTGTCAGGGCGAACGATTCGGCAGTCCATTTTGCAAGCACAGAGTCTTGCTCTGTTGGCGAGTCTGCAAACAGGAAGCTGTCAATGCCCTGCTTGACGAGTGCCTCAACTGCTTCAAAGCCAGATGCGCCTTCTGCGTATGCCTTGGCGATGACTCTTTGAGCATCCTCAGAAGGGTCGTTGAGGAAGCGAACGACATCTTTCCATTCCGCTAGGGAGCTCTGATCTGGCTGCGAGGCTACTGCTTTGACAGTATTCATCTTGTCGTAGAGCCTGTATGAAATCCGTCTAGAGAGACACGAAAAGATTTCCGGGAGTTCGTCGAACTCATGGAACGGTATTGGCGTCATTCTCAAGGATTTGATTTCTTCAGTGCCTTCATTGTCCTTCGCCAGAACAAAGAGATGATTCTTCGAAGTGGGAGGGATAGATCTTGCAAGGTAGCGTACAAGGATATCGTTCAGGCTATAGCCTACGAACAGAACGGTGTAGGTACTGAAGAGATCGACCAGGAAACGTGCCGCTCGGGCCTTGGTAATATAGGCTTTTCCGAAGTCAGTTTCGGTCAGTATCATCTCGTGAGGCCGGCAGATTGCTCCATGCAGGTGCACAAGGCCGGCAAACTGGTCCCCGTCGGGTAGGGCAGGGCTGTAGTAGATGCTGTGGTCTTCTTCAAGCGCAAGGCCTAGCTCTCCTGCTGCAGATTCGAACTTCTCATCAAAATTCGTCGTTACGATGCGTATGGGATGCCCATCGAAGCATTTAAGGATGTTCCGATGAAGGTCTGAGGGGCGGTTCCTGTTCATGAGGTCCGCGCATTCGTCATAGACCTTGCTGCCGTATACACCCACAAGCTTTTCCAGCCTGGCTTCGCAAGTCCGGTCTTCATCAGCCGCAACCTGATTTGTCACATCAATGCTATTGAAGAGAGTGTTGGTGAGCTCTTCAAAGCTGCCCAGACTCTCCGGCGGCTGCATTGATACGCCTGCTCCCGCAAAGATTGCCAAGCTGTCGTTTGTTGCCGCCTCGATGATCTCTTCGGGCATTTCCACGCCTGCAATAGAAAGACAGTCACTCTTGCTGGACATATGCTGTTCTCCCGAAATGGATGAGCCGAGAAGTGTCTGGTACAAGGATAGCGGGCCTGGTCTTGGTATGCCGCAACGTACGGATAGTTCTTATTGCGGCAAGCCAAAGTGGAGCGATGTGTGCCGGATATCCGAGAACGATCAATTGCGGATGTGCCTCAGATTATCGGGCCCGCGCTTTCGAGGAAGGTATGCCCATCTCATCGCGGTATTTCGCTACGGCTCTTCTTGAAATGCTGATGCCCTGGTCCTGAAGCTTGCGGAGAATCATCTGGTCCGAGAGCGGAGAATTTCGATCTTCGTGCTCGATGATGGTGGATATCCGATGCTGGATGCTCTTGGCTGATAGGTCCTTGCGCTCTTCGGACCTACCTTCTGTCTCTTTTGTTATGGAACCTGTGAAGCAGTCGCGCATGCGGACGAGGCCGCAAGGCGCCTGCATCCATTTGCCCTGCACGGCACGGCTTATGGTAGAGGGCGAGAGGCCAAGCTCGCCTGCGGCCTGGACCATGGTCAGCGGCTTCAGATGGGACATTCCATAGAGGAGTGCCTCATGCTGTGTCGTGACGACGATGCGGACGATCTGCTCCATGGTGCTCTCGCGGAACGAGACCATGCCCATGAGAGCTTGGGCATCGGCTTTCTTTTCGGCGAGGTAGCGTTGTGATGCTGCATCTGGAGCATGGCCGACAAGACCGAGATATGCATCATTCCACCTGAGCCCCGTTCTTCTCACCTGGAAAGCAAGGCCCTGGCCGTCTCCCTGCACCACATAGGCTTCCGGCTCGATGATTTCAGGCTCGGCAGAGGTTCGGTAGCCTCTGGATGGAATGGGCGACAGACTGCGTATGAGAGATACGTCCTTCTGCACCTCTGCAGCCGTCATGCCGAGTGCCTGCGCAATCTTGCGGCATTCTCCCCGTGCAATCTCTTCGAGATGATGGTCGACCATTGCAAGGAGGGAAGGTGTGGCAGATTCCGTGCGCTCCAGCTGGAGGCGAAGGCATTCTCCAAGAGAGCGGGCACCGACGCCGGCGGGGCTCAGCGACTGGAGTATTGGAAGCGCCCTTTCCTCTTCTGCAGAAAGAGCGCTGTCGGGGCTGAGGTAGCCACGTTCATCGAGTTGCGATATGAGGCTTCTGCAGCCCCGCTCCTCCCCGGTAGACAGATCGAGTTCACGTACCTGCTGAAGGAGATGATCGCTGAAGGTCGTTTCCTGGATGTAGATGTCTTCGTTGAGCTCGGTATGGTAGACGCTTTCGGAGAAGTCCGGAAATGCCGTGCCTTGAGGTTCGCTGATGGGGGTATCGGGCAGCTCGAGCAGCGGGTTCTCCTCTGCCTGGCCTTCGATATAGGAAGAGAGCTCGGCCCAGGGCAGATTCAGGAGCTTCAAGGATAGCCTGGTCTGCGCAGACAAAACATGGCGCGGCGCCTGCTGCTGTACTGCTTTTGGTGCCTGTTTCGCTGCGAGCTCCATCTTTACGCCTGTCTGCAGTTCTCAGGAGAGAAGAAGGCACATATGTTGCCCGCCTCCTGTTGGGGAATCGCTATCTGAAGTTTCTGCTCGAGCGTGGTAAGGCTCGCAAGTACTGCATGATAGAGTGCGGGATCTTCGGCTGCGCTGCTATGGGTCTGGGGTACATCGAGGCCTTCGCCCTTCTTGATGCGGTCTACAAGGTAGGAAAGGTGGCAAAGCACACCGATCTCTGTGTCGGAGGCAAGGGAGCGTCTGCCTTCATGTTCGATGGAGCTGATGGCATCCAGGAACAGCGGAAACGCTGCCTTCACGTTGTAGCTGTCTATGAGCTCGGAAAGGGCATCGCGTGTCTTCGAGATGACCAGCGCCTCCTCTATCCTCTCCTGTATATCCTGGATAGCGTTTCCGGCAATGATGTCGGAAGGGCTGTACCAGGGAATCGGATAGTCGATAGCGAAGGTGCTTGCTCCGCAGAGGATAGTTCCGGCCTTGGAGAGGGCTTCGAGCCTTTCCGCGATGCTCTCCTTGGCCTGAAGTGCCAGGGCAATGGTTTCGCAAAATCCGTTGTGGTAGTTGAGCCGGCTGTCAAAGAGGTCCTTGAGCATCTGCGCTCCGCCTTCGCTTGTGGTGCAGACTGTGACGATGAACGCTCGAGAGACCTGATGGCTCTGAGAGGCGTCCGCCGCAAGAGCCGGCCTCTGTGGCCCCAGAATCTCGTTGACCGAAGCCGCAGCATCGTAGACCTCATCGAGAGAAAAGCCCAGAGAGGCCTTCCTTTCGGCTTCAACAATGTGCATGGTGCTGACAAGCTGGAATACCTTGCAGGGAATGCCGGTATCCCGTGTAAGCGAAGTACCGAATTCCGAGAGCGAGCCCATGTCGACCATCAAGAGGACGCCAGCCTGGGGCATATGGGTCCTTACCAGATCGAGCAGGCGCATATAGACCTGCGAGGGACTCTCGTTCAGCGAGGCATTGATGCCGACGGCAAGATTTGCTCCCTGCAGGTAGTTTGCCGTCTCCACCATGGATGTGGCAGTTGCTGGCCCATGCGCGATGACCACAATGAGAGGGATGCTGTCATGGTGGCGCTCGATCGGCATCATGAACAGGGCAAGAAAGCCTGCCTCATCGAGAGGAAGCTCGACGGAGTAGTGGCTCTGTATGGTGCGGAGAGCCGTGAGGGCAGCTGAAAACTCGCGGGGGTGGTTCTTCCGGATGTCATCGAGCTGTGGATTATGGATGGCAAGCCCACGCTCGACCCTGCTGATCGCGCCGCTGATATGTCCTGCAACACCGAAACGGATATTCTCTGAGAAGGTCCTGTCCAGCGATTTTGCTGCTGCATCGAGAATCTCGTTGGCAAGCGTAAGAGCCTCGGAATCTATGACACTCTCTGCAAAGGTCGTCTTGGCCGAACGGGTGACATAGCCGCTGAAATAGCTGCGGATAATGTCGTTGATGCGGGATGTTATCTCCTCTTCGTCCAAGCCCTCGTTCTTGAGCGCAAGATACTTTCGATCGATCAGGTCATAGATTGATTCATGCTGACCGGCGGGCTTTGCGGAGCTGGGAATGTCTGATGGCTGCTCTTTCTGGGCATCGAAGACGCAGAAGCGCCTGTTTTCCGCCAGATAGGGGAGCCATACCTCTTCGCGGGATGTCGCGGCATACATGCCCTCGCGTATGTTTTCGGGAAGGTGGCGTCCTGAAATTTCCATACGGGCTGTCTGGTGGCTCTGGAGCCGCGAGTAGGCTCCTGCACAGAGAAGCTTTATATCGCTTTTGAGCTGTCCTACATTGCTGGGGCAGCTGTATGCCAGAAGCCCCCTCAGACTGTTGACCGAAACAAAGATCGGCATGCCCAGGCGCTCTGATTCATCAAGGAAGAATGCAGCAATGTAGTTGAATCGCTCCTTGCGGGAACGTTCGCTCAGAGCGGGTATTTCGATCACCATCGGGATGCGGCGCATGAAGGTCTTGAGAAGCGTTGAACTGGGGTCTTCTGTGGTTGCGCAGATCAACATGACTTTCGCCCTATGCTCGGCGTCTGTCTCTCCGAGCCTGCGGTAGACGCCCCGATCCATGAAGGTGAAGAGCATCTCCTGTCCCTGTGGGGGAAGCCGGTGCACTTCGTCGAGGAACAGGATGCCGTTATCTGCCTGCGCAAGCAGCCCTTCGCGGTTCTCTTCAGCGCCGGTATAGGCACCACGGACCGACCCCATGAGCTGGCTGACGAGCAGCTGTGGGTTGTCGGCATAGTCCGCACAGTTGAAGGCAATGAAAGGCGCGTCGCTGTCAAGGATGCCGGCATACACGGAGTAGTCATAGACAAGCTTTGCAAAGGTTGTCTTTCCGACTCCTGTGGCTCCCCTGATGAGCATGTTCATGCCGTGGGGAGGGTAGAGCGCGGCAGCCTTTGCTTGTTCGACGCAATGAAAGAGGCTCGGATACCTGATTGATGTCTCGGCAAAGGGGTCGGTATGGCCTGCAGCGCCTGCCGGTCTTCGGGAGATTGCATCACCTGTCTTGACCGGGTGATAGAACACGGGGCGGGATCCTGTCTTGTAGGCCCGATTCTCGCGGCAGAGCTGGTTGAGATCGCTGCTGACATTTGCACGTGCAAGGCCGAGGACAGAAGCGAGGGCGGAGGCAGTGCATCCCTCTTCGCCAGCCTTGGTGAGCCTCTGATAGATGACCTCGATGCGCTTCATGTGTCTCCAACCTGTTTTGAATGAGCAATACACTAATGGAATACACACGAAACAGAAATCAATACTCCGTCAGCGGCACCAGATTTCCTGCAGAAACGAAGAAATCTAGTGTATTGGCACGTATTTTGCATCCGGTGTTATGAACGGCAGGAGACGAAGCTCATGACAAGGAGGGAAACCATGGATATCGAAGAAGCTGCAGTCACGCTCATTGCCAGCGCTGGCGACGCCAGAAGCGACGCGATGGAGGCGATAGAAGAAGCGAAAGCAGGCAGATTCGAAGAGGCCAGGTCGGCTATCGCGAATGGGCGTAGCTGTCTGACGAAGGCACATGAGATGCAGCTCAAGCTGCTTTCAGAAGAGGCAAATGGCAACAAGGATCTGACCACGCTTCTGATGATGCATGCACAGGACCACTTCATGAATGCGGTCACCGTGCTGGATCTGGCGCAGGAAAGCATCGATGTGATCGAAAGACTTGCCAAGGTAGAGGAAAGGACTGGACTGAAATGAAGTACATCACGCTTGCATGTGCGGCAGGGATGTCGACGAGCGCTCTGGTAAAGAGAATGCAGGACGCAGCCCGCGAGCAGGGTATCGATGCCAATATCCAGGCAAGACCCGTGGACGATGTCGTAAAGGATTTGGGGAATGCCGATGTACTCCTTCTGGGACCTCAGGTCCGTTATCGCCTCAAGGAGCTTCAGGGCATCTGCAGCCCGAAGGGTGTGCCTGTCGCAGTCATCAATAGCGTCGACTACGGGATGATGAACGGCAAGAAGGTTCTTGAAACGGCGCTGGATCTGCTGAAGTAGCTTGTCCGTTCATGGCACGCAGATGATAGAGAGCAATGAAGGGGGAGCCTGACGATGGCTGAGACCGAAGAGAAGGCGAGCGGGCTGGGCAAGTTCCAGGAATCGCTCGAGAGAACACTTATGCCCATTTCCGAGAAGATGAGCAAGCAGCGCCATCTTGGAGCACTGCGCGACGGCATGATGCTGATGATTCCTGCCACTATCGTGGGAGGCGTCTTCATGATTCTCGCTATGCCGCCTGTCGATTTGACGACCATCCAGCCCACGAACTTCTTCTTTTCTTTCCTGATTGCCTGGAAGACATGGGCCAATGCCAATATTTCCTGGCTGATTGTCCCTTACTACATGACCATCGGCATTATCTCCGTGTATGTATCGGCTGGCGTCTCCTACTCGCTTGCCAAGACATATGAGATGAATCCGATTACCAATGCCATATGCGCCCTGGTCGTTCTCTTTACGGTGACGGCTACTTCTGCCAGCACTGCCGAGGGAGCAGCTGTCTACACCATTTCGGGACTTGGGACCAGCTCGATGTTCTTCGCTATGGTTTCGGCTCTTGTTGTTGTGGAAATCGACAGGCTGTTCGAGGTACATAACATCACGATCAAGATGCCGGATATCGTACCTCCTGCCGTTTCCGGCGCGTTCTCGATCCTCTACCCAATCCTTGCCAATGTTGCGCTCTTTGTTCTGCTCAACCTGGGCTGCACGACGCTTACGGGAGCTGGCCTTGCAAGCATCATGACGACAATCTTTGCACCGTTGGTGGGTGCAGTGAACTCCTTGCCCGGCATCCTTTTCATCAACTTCCTCAATACCACCTTCTGGTTCTTCGGAATCCATCCGGCAGGCATCACTGGCCCTATCACGACGCCGCTTGCGACCATGGGACTTGCTGCAAATGCAGAAGCATATGCAGCAGGAGATCCGCTTCCCTATATCTTTGCCGGCAACGTCAATGCTATCTTCGGCAACTGGACAACCTATCTCGGACTCTGCCTGCTCATGATGGTGTTCTGCAGGTCTGCCCAGCTCAAGGCTCTTTCCAAGGTCGCTATCGGACCTTCGATCTTTGACATCAATGAGCCGATGATCTTCGGCATTCCGACCATGATGAATGTCCTCATGTATATCCCGATGGTCATCTGCGGAGCCCTGAACTTCACGCTGGTCTACCTCTGCATGGATGCGGGTCTTGTGACCAAGTTCTATCTCAACATCCCCGCCTTCACCCCAGTCCCCGTTGCGGCATTCCTGTCTGCCATGGACTGGAGAGCCCTTGTTCTCTGGGCAATCGAGCTCGCCCTTGATATGGTCATCTGCCTTCCGTTCATGAAGGCCTATGACCAGCAGCTGCTCAGCCAGGAGCAGGCAAACGAGGTCGAAGCATAGGCTTTGGCAATTGTCTCTGCCAGGACAGATCGGCTGTCCTGGCAGATTTCAGAGCTGGCGTAGATTGGAAGTCTTCGTGTCTCTCATCATCCTGCAGCAGACCCTGACTATGCTCCTTCTGATGGGCACAGGTGTCGTGCTGACACGTATCGGAATCCTGGACGATGCGGTCAGCAGCGCTTTGGGCAAGCTGCTGGTCAGCTGCATCATACCTTGTGTGACGCTGAATTCCTTCATGGTACCGATGAAGGAAGGCGGGCTTGGCTTGCTGGGGCAGTCTGCCATCCTCGGGATGGCATCTCTTGCCATTGCCATGGCAGTCTCCTACATCATCTTTTCCCGGAGGGAACCTGAGCAGGATTTTGGCGCTGCCTTCTCAAATGCAGGCTTCGTCGGCATTCCCTTGGTGAGCGCCACATTCGGCAAGGAAGCGGTGTTCTATATCGCTCCCATGATCTCGTTTCTCAACATCCTCCAATGGACATACGGCGAGTGGCTCCTTACGGGCGACAGCAGGAAGGTTCAGCTCAAGAGCGTGCTTCTAAATCCGGTGCTGATTGCAACAGTCATGGGCATCCTCCTCTATGCTACGCAGCTGCCGGTTCCGGGCATAGTGAGCAGAAGCGTCGAGATGCTGGCCGATACAAATACGCCGATTGCAATGCTTGTCTTGGGAAGCTATCTCGCAAAGACACAGCCCAAGAGCCTGGTTGCGGATGTTCGCGTCTGGGCCGGAAGCATTGTGCGTCTGTTCGTGGTGCCTCTTGCTACGGCCCTGCTCATCAGGCTATCAGGAATGGGGAACAGCGAAATGGTGCAGGCATTGTTCATTGCGTCCGCTGCACCGGTTGGAGCGAATGTGGCCATCTTTGCCCAGCAGTGCGGTGCAGACTATAGACTCTCGGTCCGACTGGTCTGCCTTTCCACGCTGTTGTCCGTGATGAGCGTTCCTATCGTCTTTCAGCTGTTCAGCTGCTTGGTATGAAGAAGGAGTTCTTGATGGTCGTCTTTGAAAGTGAACGGGTCACCAGCCATATCGTACGAATCCGGGCAAAGGGGACGGGTGTCTGCCAGTATCTGATTGAGGGTGACGACCGGGCGCTGCTTGTGGATACGGGCTATGGAATCGGCGACCTCAGATCCTTTGTGGAGCAGTTGACAGACAAGCCTTATGAAGTGGTCATCACCCATGGGCATGTGGATCATGCTTCGGGGGCTGCCCAATTCGACAAGGTCTATATGTCTTTCGCTGATCTGCCTGTGGCGCGCGAGAGGACGACCTTTGCTGCCCGCCATCAATCGCTGGCGGGGAAGAGCGATCTCGATAAGGTTCCCGAATCCGAATGGATTGAGCCGAAGGTCGATGGCTATCTGCCGCTCGAGGAAGGGCAGATGTTCCACCTGGGCAATCTTGATATCGAAACCATCCACGTGCCTGGGCATACACCAGGGATGATGGTGCTTTTGGATATCCAGGAACGAATAGCATTCTTCGGCGATGCCTGCGGCGTATTCACGATGCTTTTGAGGTCGGAGGCGAGTTCTGTGCATGAGTTTCGGCAGAGTCTGGCCCATCTGAAGGAGCATGAAGCCAGATACGACCGGGTCCTCAGGCAGCATGGCACCTGCGAATCAGACAAGGCCGTTCTCGAAGAGAACATGGATATCTGTGACGAAGTCCTTTCGGGAGAAGATGACCACATTCCGTTCGAATGGCTTGGAATAAAGGGCTATCTCGCAAAACGAGTCGATACAGCTACTGGCAGCCGCATCGATGGAGGGACAGGCAATCTGGCTTACCGCGCGGACAATATCTGAGAGACGGGATGGCAGCGCAGGATGCCAGACATCTGCTGTTCAGCCTGACTGGAGCAGCGTTTGCTCAATACTTCAGATCGATTCAATCAGATGTCTGACGTTGAGCCTGCCGGCAGCTGGCGGAGCATATGCTTGAGGTATCTCTTTGTCACGCCCAGAGCTTCGGCAGGAGTGTGGGCATCATGCAGATCGCCTATGAAGCCGGGATATTCATCGGCCAGGGAAAAGAGCTCGTCAAGGGCAACTGCATGCGCAACTGGAGTCTGCAAGCATAGAAGCATGATGACATTCAGCCGCACTTCATCGCCTCCCATGGAGACCACGACATCATTGGAGGTCGTGACAACTGATATCGATGCCTTGTTCGAGATATCTGGCTCTGCGTGTGGCGCACAGAGCGGTGCCAATATCACGCCATGCTGCCCATACCTCTTTGCCATATCGAACACCTGCTGGATATAGCGCTCGGTCATCCGTCCATCGTCCAGAAGTGGCCGTGCAGCTATCCATACGGCATCTTCCCAGCTCTTTGCACTGACTCCTGTCTGGATCTCTCCCCGCTCCATAAGCTGTGCGAGCGTCATGAATCCTTCAGGTTTCGGCAGGATATAGGAGGGTTTGGGCTCAAGAAGTTCTTTGAGCTCCTGCTCGAGAGCGGTGCGGTCCCTGATGTCGCAGGTCTTCTCGACTATCTCCAATATCTTTGCAGCACTCGATTCCGTGCATGTGGCAGATACGGGATTGAGAAACGCATCTATGAGCCTGATGTCCGATCTGGTGAGCATGGGGCTTACGCGCAGGACTGGTCGCGGCAGGACAAAGGGTATGCTCACCGTGCTCAGTACCAGGTCGACTCCTGCATAGTCATAGCTTTGGCAGTCTCGTGTGGACAGAAGGGCCACCACCTCCATGTGTGGGTATTCATTCGCAAGGGCGCGGGAGAGAAAAGATGCTGTCCCTATGCCGGCTCCGCATACGACGGCTACCCTGGTCTTTCTGCTGACGGCAGGCTGCTTCTTCAGACGTTCGAGCGCAGCTCCCACATAGGTGGCAAAGTATCCGATCTCATCATCGGAAGGAGTGAGTCCATAAGGTCCCAGAACAACCGAAAGAGTCGATGCACACTCCTGGTAGAGCCCGGTGAACTGGGTCTTTATCTGGTCCAGCATCGGGTTTCTGGCAGCAATGCCGAGCTTTGCCCGTGCCACCATCGCCTTTGCATGGATGCTCATTGCCTGGACAAGGTCCTTGTCGGAAAACAGGTCAAATCCCAAGGCTTTGGAAATGCTCTCCAGGAAATCGTCGGCGATCTTCGAAGCCCAGCCAGGCATATCGGAATCCGCCAATGACAGCGACTGGCGCGATGCTGCCATGATCAGTGCATCCAGGACCGTGGCCTCTGCATCGATGTGCGATGGAGGAAGGCCGGGCATGAGATCTGCAAGCATGTCGCAGATGTCTCCAAGCCAGCCGCTAGCAAGTCCTTTGATGGCGCCATAGCTGACAAAATTGCCAGCCCGCGTGCGTGACATCGCTATGCAAAGGTAATAAACAAGCATCTGAAATGATTCATCGGTCAGCCGCTCTCCATGAAGGGCGCAGAGAGCTGCCAGGCTTGCCGAAGCTGCCTCCAGATCGGATGGTTCAAGGATGGCCTGGAACGGAAGCCTGGCTTTGGCATCTTTGCTGCTCCAAATGATATCAGCACTATTATCCGGCAGAGATTGAATGAAGTCGACCATAGTCTTGCGCCGTGCATATTCGTCTGCTTCGAGGTGCCATCCAACCCTTGCATCGTAGCAGACAGGTATTCCATGTCGGGAAAACCAGGCAGCTGCATGATCGAAGTCTCTCTTGGCTGTGCTCCGGCTGACTTCAAGGCTCTCGGCCATGCCGGCGAGAGATTTGGGGCACGTGCCATCAAGGAGCGCCCAAGCAATTGCTCGTTCACGCTCCTCTGCCGAAAGGTATCCGCCGCAGCCGCTCTTCTGTTCATCCTGGATCAGGTCGAGCGCAGCTGCAACATCATCAGGAGAGATCGAGATGCCTTTGTGAGGTACTCGCTGGAGCACTATGCCATGCGCTCCCAGAAAGCCTGAGAGCGCATTCAGGTCATAGCGTATCGTCCTTTCGGATACATCGAGTGCGAGCGCCAGCTGCTGGACCGTCGTCGCTCCGAAAGGATCTTTCATAAGCATGCGGAATATGTTCCATGCTCTCGGGCTCATCTTGCTTCAATATCTCGCCTGATTGTCAAGAGCTGCTCTGAGTGATGAGATATAGATCTTCGATTTTCCTTCCAGCACAGCCGATATTATGCTGCTCCCCACAATCACGCCATCTGCACCCATATCTATCAGCGTCCGAATCTGTTCAGGACATGATATGCCAAATCCAGCGTACAGCGGAATGTCTTCGGAACAGCTGCGAAGCAGGGAGATGTTTTCGCCCACCTTTCCAGGAATGCCTGTCTGGACACCAGTCTTTCCGTCCTGTGCCTGCACAAACACGTAGCCTTTGGCTGAATGGGCAATATCTGCAGCGGTGGACCTATCCAGATGGAAGGGGGCAAACCTCGGCATGATGAGGCCTTGCTCTTCGAGGGCGAGGCCCAGCTCTTCTGTCTGTTTGTCCGAAGCATTGGGAGACATCGCTCCGTCAGCTCCCGCTTCTTTTGCCATCCTGCAGAACCGATCCAGCCCTATGCCCTCGATGATTTCGTGATAGGTCATGATCTGAAGGCATGCATTCGGAAATGCCTGGCGGAGGCTGCCGATCGACTTGAGTGCGGCTTCTGCTCCCATGACTCCGAGCGCTCTTTTCATCGAATCACGGACAACGGCGCCATCAAGCGCAGGCTTTTCATAGGGCAGCCCGAGTTCCAATACATCCACGCCGCTTTCCAGGTATTCGCCCACCCTTGCAACCGGGTCGCCCATAGCCGGATCTGCGAGGGGAAAGTAGCCGACCAGAATCTTCTTTCCATCCTGTCTGCACCTGAGCAGTGTCTCCTGCATATGGTTCATTGTCTTTCCCCTCCGTTTATCGCCCTGTCCAGAACAGCTGCCGCCTCGTCTGGACTCTTTGCCTCGAGCAGCTTCTCGCAGAGCTCTGCATCAGAAAACACGCCTATGAGCCTGCCGATGACATCCAGGTGTTCCTCAGGGGCGTTCACTGCAAGCAGCGCAATTAATCTGACAGGTATGCTTCTCGATGAGTCGTCCATGCAGCGGAACTGCACTTCGGGCCTGCATCTGGCAATAGCAAGCGCTGCATCCCGTACCCCGGTTGGCTCTCCATGCGGAAGCGCCACACCGCAGGATGGGAACTCAAGCCCCGTTGGATAGGTCGCTTCGCGCGCGAGCACGGCATCGATGTATTGCTTTCCGGCAAATCCGCCCTCGATCAGGCGGCTACCCAGCTGTCTGATGGCATCCGAGCTGTCTTCTGCAGCAAGGTCTAAGGCAACCAGAGACGATGCAATGGCAATACGTGCACCCAAGGCGTCTCCTTTCTCTCTGGAAGATGGGAGAATCCTGAATATGGCAGGAACTCTCCCATCTTGTTCTGGATAGAACCTATTTGACGAGGTCAAGGATCTGCTGGTAGACCTTTTCGGTGCCGACGCCTGTAAGGATTGCTGTTGCTCTGATGGTTGGAACATCGAGCGGCGGAAGCTCTGTTGCAGAGCAGACCACATCGGGATGGATCTGCGACACGAGATCGGCCACCTCCAGCACCCTGCAGGTCGTGACGCTTGCTTCGACGCCTTTGGATTTCAGGTACTTCTCGATCTTCATGGCAATGTTTTTCGAGGTGACTCCGCCTGTTCCGCAGGCAACAACGATCTTCTTCATTTTCCTGCCTCTTTCTGTCGGTCGGTTGGGAAACGGTATCGGATAGGGAAATGTGACGGGTCGCGTCTATACGAAGAGCGCAAACACCTTGGCGATGCCCCAGGCAACCCAGCTCGAGCAGATGCCCAGCGTCGTCGATGTGGACTCGAAGGGAAGGCCGTTCATTGCAGCGCACGCGGTGTACCAGTCCGCTGTCGCGGTGCAGACATACAGAGTGATGATCATGACGATGATGCCGGCAATGAGGCCGCGGAAGATGTTCTTCTTGCAGTAGGGCATGCAGCAGCTGATGAGGAAGGGCGCTGCAATGGCAAGGTCGGCCATTGGCATGACGCGGTTGCCAGGAAGGATGAAAGCAAGCAGCAGTATGAAGGGGGTCACAAGGATTCCGGTGGCCATGACATCGGGCATGCCGATCAGGATTGCTGCATCGAGTCCGATGTGGAGGTCGCGGTTGAACTTCTTCGTGCAGATTTCCCTCATGCCGTCTGCAACGGGCGTGATTCCTTCAACGAGGATATTCTCGACACGCGGGAACACGATCATGAATGCGGCAATCGTGATGCCCAAAAGCAACGTCTGCCCGAAGTCCTTGCCACCAGCTGCACCGAGCACGATGCCCATGACAAAACCGATGGTGGAAGGCGATACCATTCCGCCGAAACGTTCCTCGATCTTCTCAGGGCTCCAGTCGATCTTTGCCAAGGCAGGGATCTTCTCGATGACCCAATTCACGAACATGCCGACGGGAGCGAAGATGACGGCATTGCCATGGGGAATGGAGACGCCGTCCAGTCCATATGCCTTCTCGATGGCAGGAGCTGTCAGATCGGCGAACTTCAGCACGATCACCTCGTTTATGGCATAAGCCAGAATGGCAAGAGGGATGCTTCCGGTGATGACCCAGACATAGGAGGCAGCAAGCGCCCATACGCTGTAGTTGAACACGTCCACGTCGAAAGTGTCGGTGAACTTGAGAAGAATCATGGCGACGTTCACGAGCAGCCCGACAACCAACAGGATGGAATAGAAGCTCAGCGGAAAGAGCACTGATGCGTAAGACGAGCCGACTCCCAGATCGATGATGTCGAGCTTCAGACCCGTCGATTCCACCACCAGCTGCAGGACGGGCGTAGCCGCGCCGGCGAACATCCCCACCATCGCATTCATGCCGACAATCGCTGCCGCGACATAGATTGCCGAGCGGAGGGCATCAAGAACCTTAAGCCTTGCCAGCAAGAGCCCTACCAGGAAGATGCCGATCATGACCATGACTGCAGCAGGTAGCGCAGCATACCAGCTCATGGCACCCAACAATGCATCCACAGATACCTCCTTTGAACTTCTGACCTACGATCTGCCCCAAAGTCTAGGAAGGAAATGCAGATTGTGGCAGATTGCACCTGTTTCATGCCGGAATGCTGCAATTCTGGAGGGCCAAACGGCAGCGCTTGCATGGTGCAGCCTGTGGGAATGCCGGACTGTCACCCGCTTCACTCTGCGTCTTCTGCCTGCAGCGCGGCCTTTGCCGAGGGTTCGCTTCCCATTTATTAGCGATTTGTTTCCACGCCGAATTGCTTATTGACAATACATCATGTGACATTATATAAAGCACTATATCGTAATAGAACGTTATGTAGGAGGGCATCATATGAAGCAGGAGCACATCGACCAGATCGAAGCCGCCGCCTCGGCAATCAGGGAGAGGGTGGAGGCTGGCAAGGCAACGCATGTCTACTTCGTGGCATGTGGCGGATCGCAGGCATCGATGATGCCGGCACAGTATATGTTCGACCGCGAGCTCGCTATCCCTTCTGCCATCTACACCTCGAACGAGTTCAACTACGCAACGCCGAAGGCTTTCGACGCCAGCTCGATCGTGGTCACGATTTCCCATTCCGGCACGACGCCGGAGACCGTTGCTGCGGCGCAGAAGGCAACCGATGCCGGAGCCCTCTCCATCGCATTCAGCAATGCCGTGGATTCCCCTCTCTGGAAGGCAGCATCCTATCCCATCCACTACGATCACGGCGAGGGGGCAGAAGAAGCGGACAAGAGCGGCTCTGTGGAGCTCCGTGCCTGGTTCGAGTTCCTCAAGAGCCTTGATGGGGAGCATGCAGAGCGCTGGGCCAAGGCTTCCAGCGCTGTCGATGCCCTGCCGGAGCTCAAGGCCAAGGCACAAGATCTGTACCGCGATGACTGCGTCAGGTTTGCCAGCAGGACCAAGCGGTCAAAGCTGATCTACACCATGGGTTCTGGCGCGAGCTATGGCGAGATGTATGCTCTTGCCATATGCTGGCTGATGGAAATGCAGTGGGTGAATTCGAACTGCATCCATTCCGGCGAGTATTTCCATGGCCCCTTCGAGATCACGGACTTCGACGTTCCCTTCATCATCTCTGTCGGCAATGGTGCGACGAAGCATCTGGATGAGCGTGCCCTGGCTTTCGCGAAGCAGTACTCTCAGGAGCTCCTGGTCCTCGACGAGAATGCCTTCTCTTATGAGGGCGTGCCGCAGGACGTGCAGGAGTACTTCGCCCCCGAGCTGCTCAGCGCTGCCATCCGCGTCTTTGTGGAAGCCCATGCGCATGACAGCGGACACTCCCTTTCTGTCCGCCGCTATATGTGGCAGCTGGAGTACTAGAAGAGCCGGGAAGGCGCCTGGGGCGGGGCGGAAGACTGACAGGAGGCAAGGACATGAAGCTTGTGAGCATAGGCGACTGCGTTGCCGACGGCTATCTGGACGAAGGCGTCTTCTATCCAGGCGGCCAGGCAGTCAATGTCGCCGCGAACGCTATGCTCGATGGAGCCGAGAAAGCAAGCTTTCTCGGCATCCTTGCCGATGACGCTCCTGCCCGCCATATCGAGGGAGCCCTCGAAGAGCTGGGCGTCAGCCTCGAGCGCTGCCGCAGGGCGTACGGCACGACCCCTATGCCTGGTGTGCGCATCATCGATGGGGACAGGGTCTTCTTCCGGGGAAAGCGCGATACGGTAGCGCATCTGCTCCGCCTCGGGATTTCCCAGGAAGACCTCGACTTCATCTCCGGATTCGATATCTGCCATACGACGAACGAGGCGGGCATCGATAGCGAGCTCGGGCGCATCCATAAGGTCGTTCCCGTCTCATACGATTTTTCCGTCGGACATGGGCAGGAGCTGCTGGAAGCGATCTGTCCCAGCATCGATATCGCTTTCTTCTCGGGAGAGGGCTTGACGGATAGCGAGTGTGTCTCCCTTGCCAGAAGGGCCAAGGAGCTGGGTCCCGATATCGCGATCGTCACCAAGGGGCTGCGCGGCAGCATAGCGCTGCACGGCGGCAAGCTCTATGAGCAGCCAATCGTCCCTTGCCAGGCAATCGATGCTATGGGTGCAGGAGATTCCTTCGCGGCAGCATTCCTGGTGAGCTATGCAGATTCCCATGACGTACGTGCCTCTCTCAGATATGCGGCCGAGCGTGCTTCGCATACCTGTACGGTCCACGGAGCTTTCGGACACCCGCATGCCATATGTCCCTAGGGTCTATGCGTGCTGTCACCGGAGCCACGCGAAGAAACTCCCCTTCGAGCGTGGCTCCATCACCATACTTTTCGGCGCAGGCGGAACAAAGGAGCTTACGATGAACTTCAAGTTTGGCGTTCCTACAATGAGCAGGCGTGACTTTATCAAGGCAAGCTCGGCAGCTGGCCTGGTCTTCATGGGTGCCGGCCTCGCCGGCTGCGGAGGCAGCCAGAGCAGCCAGGAGTCTTCTGCCGAGGAGCAGAAGACCGTGAACATCGCCGTCGCGACTGCGGTGGTAGCGCTCGATCCCATCGTCGCTGGAGACGCAGTCTCTATGGGCGTCATCACGAACTGCTGCGAAGGCCTCTTCGTGAAGGACATAAAGAACCAGTCGGTCAATGGCCTCTGCGATACCTATGAGGTATCGGATGACCAGATGACCTACCGGTTCCACATCCGTGACGGCGCCAAGTGGAGCAATGGGGATGCAGTCACGGCAGATGACTTCGTGTATGCCTGGCAGCGCAATGCGCTTGCCGAGAATGGCGCTGCCGATTTCCAGTATCAGATCGAGATGGCTGCACTGAAGAACTATGAGGATGTCCTTGCTGGCAAGAAGGATGTCAGCGAGCTCGGAGCCAAGGCGGCAGACGACCAGACGATCGAGGTCACCCTCGAGCATCCGGTGCCGTTCCTCCTCGATCTTCTTGCCTTCACGCCCTGGGCGCCAGTGCAGAAGAAGTTCCGTGAAGAGAAGGGCAGCAATTTCGCTCTGACCAAGGATGACATGCTGTACTGCGGGCCCTATACGCTGACCCAGTACGATACGTCGGGCAACACCATCACCCTGACGAAGAATCCGGACTACTGGGATGCAGCGAATGTCGATGTCGATGTCGTGAACCTGCAGGTGATCTCCGATACCCAGCAGGCAGTCATGGCATACGAGAACGGCACGGTGGACTATGTCCAGCTGACGGGCGAGCTCGTGAACCAGTACAAGGACGATGAGGGCTTCGAGAAGGAATCGGGCAACTTCAATTACTACCTCATGATGAATACGACGAAGGAAGGGCTCAGCAACGAGAACTTCCGTATCGCGATTGCCTACGCACTGAACAGGGAAGACATCTGCGAGAACGTTCTGAAAGATGGATCCACTCCAGTCAACCAGATGTGCATGGTCGGGCTCTACAGCAAGGAGGATGGCACGGACTTCGCCTCGGCAAGCCCGCAGCTCTATGCCTATGACACTGCCAAGGCTCAGGAAGCCTGGGAGAAGGCCAAGCAGGAGACCGATGTGCGCGAGTTCACGATCCTGTATGACCAGGAGAAGGATTTTGCGCAGACGACCTGCGCCTATATCCAGGATACGCTCCAGAAGACACTCGATGGCCTGACCATCAACCTCGAGTCGACGCCGAAGAAGAACAGGATTGCCCGCGAAGGCACCCGCGATTTCGAAGTCTGCTTCCATGCATGGGGACCTGACTACGCAGACCCGACAGCCATCCTCGCCATGTATGAGTCGAACCATCCATCCAACTACTCGAGCTGGAAGAATGATGAGTTCGATGCGACCTACGAGAAGGCGAACACGACCGATGCCGGAAATGCCGATGCCCGCTGGTCCGAGCTCATGCGCTGCAACGAGATTTGCACCGAGCAGGCTGTCTGCATCCCGATCTATCAGACCGGCACGGCAACGATTACGAAGAGCAGCGTGAAGGGAATCACGGAGCACATCACCGGCATCCCCTGCTACTACAAGTTCGTCACCAAGGCATAGCGTGCCCAGGCGCCTGCGGAGATCTTTCCTCTCCGTAGGCCGTGCCTGGGGCAGGACAGGCAAGGAGGTTTTTGATGACGCAGGAAGGCGCAACAGTCCAGAGGACCCAAAAGCGTGGCAGAAGCGAGATGGGACGCTATATCGCAAAGCGTCTCCTGATTGCCCTGGCGACGCTCTTCGTGATCCTGCTGGTGCTGTTTCTGCTTCTGACATTGATGCCTGGATCGCCCTTCAACAACGAAGAGAAGCTCTCACCTGATCAGATTGCCGCGCTCAAGGCCCACTATGGCCTGGACAAGCCGGTCGTGGAGAGGTTCTTCCTCTATGTGTGGAACATGTTGCACGGGGATTTCGGAGTCTCGTACAGCATCCAGACGAACATGCCTATCTCGAGCATGGTGGGGCCGCGCATCTGGACGTCCGTGAGCATCGGTCTCGAAGCGGGCATTCTTGGTGCGCTTGTGGGCGTGGTGCTGGGCATCATTGCCGCACTCAGGCAGCGCACTGGCTGGGATACCGCAGCGACCATCATTGCCGTGCTGGGCGTGAGCCTGCCGTCATTCGTCTTCGCGCTGGCGCTTTCCTACTTCCTGGGCTACAGGGCAAAGCTTTTCCCCATCATATTCGATCCTGCCCATCCCATTGTTTCGTCGGTGCTTCCTGTCATCGCGCTTTCCATGTTTACCCTGGCAAGCGTCGAGCGCTATACGCGCTCCGAGATGGTGAGCATCATGGAGTCCGATTTCATGATGCTGGCCAAGTCGAAGGGGCTGCCGAAGGCCAAGCTGGTAATTCACCATGCGCTGCGCAACACCCTCATCAGCGTCATTACGGTGCTTGTCCCGCTTCTGGTGAGCCTCATGACGGGCAGCCTGGTCATCGAGAAGATCTTCTCGATCCCTGGCCTTGGAAGCCTCTATATCACGGCAATACAGTCGAACGATTACAACGTGGTGCTGGCAATCAGCTTCATCTATAGCGTCATGTTCATACTGGCAATGCTTCTCATGGACGTGCTCTATGTGATCATCGATCCCAGAATCCGCATTGCGGGAGGCAAATAAGCCATGAAAGCAGA